>QHPM01000265.1 GCA_003219095.1 Verrucomicrobiota bacterium | reverse complement strand
CGGCTGCGCGCTTCGTATGGGTAATCGGGCCGCGGCGCGCTGAGCACGACCGCTTTCGCATTTGCCACTGCGGCTAGCCGTGCTTGCCCGAACGGCCGAATGGGAACGGGGATCCGTTGCGTTTCGATCACGCGAGGAGTTTCCTGAGGTTCAATGAAATCGGACGCCGGAACCGGTACGGGTGGCGGAACGGAAATATCGGGATCTGGCGGAGTTGGCGGATCGTCGGCGATCTCGATTCCGATAGCAGGATCCATCGCAACGGGTTGCGTTGCCGGGGATTCCTGATGGAATGCGATTGCAACGGCAGAGACGTGAATCAGAACTGCCGCGGCCACCGCTGTCGCGATTGGCCATTTTGATGGCCGTCGGTATATGAGCGCATCGTCTGTCATCATACCTCCTTGTGAGATCAAACACGCGAGCCGGAGAAATCTTAGAAAAAAAGGGGGCATGCGCTTCCAGCCCATAAACCAGCTCGGATCATCGGCAGTATGCCGATGCCACAATTCGTTTTGCCTAACGAGTCGTCGGCGGTGCGGCGCGAATCTGATACCCGACTTTTTCGATCTGGGCCAGGCGCACCTTATCAAGCAGCGCGATAACGTCGCCGTGGATCGACATCATTTCTGCGCTGATCGATACCTTAATATTAGGATTGGCCGCGTGCAGTTGATACAGGCGCGGCAAAACCTGATCGTCCTGAACAAATTGCCCGTCGAAGAAAATAGCGTTGCCGGGCGAGACACGGATGGCGACGTAATCCTTCTGCTGTGGGGTTTGGGGCGCACCTTGAGCGGGCAGATTTACCTTGATCCCTTTCATGTGGGTCTGGCTCAGGCTCACCATCATGAAACTAGCAAGAAGAAAAAACATGATGTCGATGCATAATTAAAACATCTTTTGCGGGCTAATAGGATGCGCCAGTCATGGTGAATGTGATCGGTATTCGAACCTTCGAAACGGTGCCCGGTTTGAATCGCCAACGCCTGAACGCGCTCACAGCGGAGTTATCCAGGATTGGGTTGCCGATACTCTGGGCCATGGATGCATCAGTGACGCTGCCGCTGCCAGTGTCAACGGTGACCACGCAGACGCCGCTGCCAGTGATATGACGACTCCGCGCTTCGTAAGGATAATCCGGCCGTGGAGCGCTAATGGCGCTGGCTTTCGCCTGTGAGGCGCTCATCATGCCAGGGGGCTTTGGAGGGCCCGCCACTTGAGGCGCCTTAATCGGCTGAGCTTTTTGAGCAATCTTTTTCTGAGGTGGCGGAGTTTGTTCTTCGTGAAATTCAGGCTGGATTTCCGGCGGCGGCGGCACTTCCGGAATAGGAATATCTTCCGGCGGAGGAGTCGGTTCGTCTGCCGGCGGTTGATCGAGTGTTGCCTCGATCGATGCCGTCGGCATATCGGAAGTATCAACTGGCGGCGGTTCTTTATGGAACGCCAGCGCCACCGCAATTCCATGCACTGCTAAGGCGCCGCCGAAAGCAGAGAGCACCTGCCACTTCGGAGCGGGTTTATATAAGAGTGGGCCTGGGCCTTTATCTTTCATGGTTAACTATGGCTGCCCTGTCCCGGCCGACGGCACTCCTACCGCTGCCTGGCTCTTGATTTCAAAGGCGATTTTGTAAAAGCCCTGCGCGCGCAAGATGTCGAGCACTCGAATGATATTGCCGTGCACGGTATCGCGATCCCCGCGGACGAACACCTTCGCCTCCGGGTTTTCCTGATGAACTGCCCCCAACCTGGCAGTCAAGGCCTCGTAAGTCATCATCTGTTTGTCGAAATAAGGATTGCCGTTGGAATCCACGGACACGCTGATGTAGTCGCGTTTTGATTGCGACTGACCCGACGCGCCGGTAGGCAAATTCACCTTGATCCCCTTCATGTGCACCTGGCTCAAGCTCACCATCATGAAGCTGGCGAGGAGAAAGAACATGATGTCGATCAAAGGAATGATCTCAATGCGCGCTTTCTTGTGTGGGATGGGTGAGCTAACGCGCATTGGGCAATTCCTAGATTGATGACCGGGTCGCAGAAGATGGCGTGGTCGTTTCGCCGATCCCTACTTCCCGCGCTTTGGTTTGGGCTTCGAGCATAACCTCCAGATTGGTTGCAGCGGTCTGCAATTCGAACTCCAAGTTAGACACGCGGGAGGTGAAAAAGTTAAAGGGAATCAGCGAGAAGATCGCGATGCCGAGGCCGCAGGCGGTGGCGATGAGCGCTTCGGCAATACCGCCGGTGACTGCTTGCACGGCCAGTTCTTCGTTCCCCAGGAAGCTGAAGGAACGAATCAGACCGGTGATGGTGCCCAACAAACCGAGCAAGGGCGCCAGGGTAACCAGCGTGTCCATTACAACGAGAAAGCGGCCCGCACGTTTGATTTCGATGCCAGCGGCGACCTGCAACGCACCTTGCAGCGACGCATGTTGGTGATTCAGTCCGTTCCACATCATTCGCAATACCGGATCGCGTGAACCGCGGGACAAGCGCGAAGCTTCCGTGACGTCGCCCGTTTCAATCGCGGTAAAAACTTTCTCGATCCGTTTTGGATCCCGCCGCATCCACCGGCCAATCCACCAAAATGCCCGCTCGAGCACGACTGCGACCGCGATGATCGACACAATCAAAATCGGCCACATGATCGGGCCACCCTTTTGGAAGTTATCGATCAGGAAATTTGTCCAACCCGTTTTTGGTGGCGGAGCAGCGGAAGCGGCGGGGCTGGCGGCGGGCGAAGCGGCCGCGCTCAAAGTTGCGGAAACCACTGGACTTGGCATTGCGCCTGGAGCTGCGGGCGAGGTGGTCGGCGCACCAGGGACGCCGAGAGCGGGCGATGGCATCACGCCCGGAGCGGCCGGTGATGCCACGGCACCAGGGACGCCCGGTGATGTGGCCATTCCTGGAGGCGGCGGCTGGGCCGGGGTCGTTGCCGCAGCTGGTGGCGGTGGGGGCGGTGGCGGCGGAGTTTGAGCAGCCGCATGAAATGTAATAGCGGCGACAGCGGCGAACAGAGAGACAGTCAGGAATGTTTTCATAAGCTTTAGAGATTGTGACCGGCCTTACGATGAAGGGTTCTAGTTATCCCAAACGAAGTTGCCAGGAGTCCAGCAAAACTTTTCATAACACGTTGAGGCGGAAATTACCTACGTCTTAACTATCGAATTATCCAGGCCCGCGGGATGTAGTGCAAGCACGCAAAAATCTTTTTTCCGCGCAAGTTTTTCCGCTCACCCAGCAGCATTGCGCACCCGATTGAGCAATGCCGGCCAGTTGCCGATACGCGCTTCCAGTTCATCACCGGCGCGAATTGGGCCAACCCCGGAGGGTGTGCCGGTCAAAATGACGTCGCCCGGTAAGAGTGTTGAATTTTGGCTGGCAAAGGAGACGATGTCGGCGACGGAATAAATCATCTGACTGGTGCGGGCGCGCTGTTTCACTTCGCCATTTTGCCGGAGCGTTATTTCAAGATCGGCCACATCGACATCCGAATAGACGAATGGTCCGACCGGGGTGTAGGTGTCGAACGATTTACAGCGACCGAATTGTTTCTCGGACTTCTGCAAATCGCGATCGCTAATGTCTTCGCCAATGCTGTAGCCAAAAATAAAATCGCGCGCCTGCGCGACGCCGACATTTTTTGCGCGCGCGCCGATGACGACGGCAAGTTCGGTTTCAAAATCAGTCTGATGTTCGGGAAACGCGATCTCGATTTCCTGTTTGTGCGCGAGGAGAGAGCTCGGCGCTTTAAACCAGATTAGCGGCGTGCCGAGCGGCGCCCGCTTCATCTCCGCGATGTGTTCGGCATAATTCAATCCGACCGCGATCAACTTCGATGGCGAAACCGGAACGTCGATTTCGACGTCGTGCGCCCTGATTTTTTCGCCCGTTGGTTCAATGCCAAGCCAGAAGGGCCGCTTCAATTGGTGGACGTCTTTGCCGATCAGCTCCCCGTAAAACAGCGTGCCGCCTTTTGCCGAAAATGCGCCGAATGTTCGCATCGTCGTTTATTGTAGGGCAACCGCGTCGGTTGCCGAACGAATTTGACGGCAGGCGACGCCGCCCGGCCAACAGCTCGTCATCCCCAGCTCAGTCGAGGGATCCGGGAGAGTTACCTTAAAGCTTTCGCATCGGGATCCTTCGACTCCGCTCGGGATGACCGTCATCTCGGGACAATTCCCACAAAATCGCGCACCGCTTTTTCTTCCGGATTGAGGGCGCGCTGGATTTTAAAATCGCCCAGCGGCCCTGCCAAAATCCTCGCCAGGCCGGCCAAGGTTGCATCGGAACAAAATCCCAACGTTGCGCGATCGCCGGAACCGATTGCAGCGAAGGTTCGGCGGGCGGCTCGCGTCGCTTCCAATCCACGAACTGGTTTTGCAAAATCAACCAGGAATGGTCCGCATTCGATTGCGGCGTTCGGTCTTCGGCGCAAGGAGGAAAATTCAGCGACGCGGAGAATGTAGATGGCGTTGTCGGAAGCGAACACGCCACTCATTAATCGGCCCCGCGTCAAACCCGATGTGACTTTTCCATTAATGATGCGCAAGCCAAGCGGTGCGAAGTTGGGATCGAAATAGCCGCCGTTGATTCCGGCGATGCAATTCGCGCGTCGCATCGCGTCAGCGAGATTGACGCCGTCAGCATTATCGATCACGCGCAGCTTGCACGATTTAGTGGGAAAAAGTGCAAGATCGACAATCGCGTGCTTGTCTGTTTCAGATTCCGCAAGCTCGAGATGTCGATAAATAACGCGTCCGTCGAACGAATTTTCGTCGCGCGAATTCTTTTCGACCCACTGGGCAGGTGCGAATGGCGCGAGCGCGAGAAAGAGGAACGCCGCGCTAAGTCTTCGCACTGTATTTGTCGAGCAAAGTCTGAAAGCGTGGATCGCTGCGCAACGGGTCCCATGCCGGACTAAGTTTGAGAATCGACACCGTAAGATGACTTGGTCGGCCTAACAAACCATCCAGGAGCTCGATCGCCCTGCCGTTCTCGCCCACGATGCCACAGACTTCGGCCACACCCGCTGTGATTTCTGGACCGCCAAAGGCGTCTTTACTTTCCGGAAGTATTTCGGCAGCGCGTCGTGCCTCGTTCAGGGCCATATCTTTTTCTCCGAGATAAGCCAGGATTTTCGCGAGCTGGATGCGCAGGTCCGGCGAATCGGGACTCTGTTTCAATGATGCTACGACAAATTCTTTTGCATTGAGGAATGCGGCTCGCGCGCCGGCTTCGTCGTGCAGCGCTTTTCGAGCGAACCCGATGAGGTAATATTTCCCGCATAAGGCCGTCGGGATCGGCGCCAGGAGGTCATCCGACTGGCTTTCCGCTTCGCGCAATCCTTCCTGGTATTTCCGTTCCAGAAGAAAAACGTCAGCGCGCCCGCCGGCGATCCTGAGTTTCTCCAAATCGTTCATCGGGATCGATTTCGCCGCTTGAAACGCTCGTTCTGCAACGCTCAGATCGCCTTTTTCGGCGATGGCCAGCTTGGATTTGACCTCCCAAAGCCCGAGGCTGTTTGGATTGACCATAAGCGCGCGGTCGATCGTTTTGTTAGCCGCATCGAAATCGCGCAGCGTCTGGTAACTGAGAGCGAGATTCTGCAGCACCCAACCATCTTTCGGATCGAGGCTGGCCGCTTTCTCCAGATTGGCGGTGGATTCCGGCCATCTTCCCAGACGACGCTGGATTGCGCCGAGTGCGAGATAACCTTCAGCTTCGTTCGGCAAATCGCGCTGCGCGATTTCGAATTCTTTCAGCGCCGCCTCGAATTCGTTGTCGCCATAGTAAAGCGAAAATCCCATCGCCAGGTGCGCCTCCGGCAGGTCGGGCTGCAACTGCAACGCCTGCTGCGCGAGCGTGCGCGCTTTTTCGCGGCGTTCAACGGTGCGTTCGAAGGTATGGACGATCCAGCTTTCCAACTGCGAATAGCGCGCGATGGCGAGCGCAAATCTTGGATCGAGCTGGATGGCCCGCGCATAAAGTTGCTCGCTTTGCTTGAGTTTCTCAAGATCCTCCACCGCGTTCTGAAGATCGTGCGCCTGGACAAAAGCGAGATAGGCCTCGCCGTTTTCCGTCGGCCTGCGTTCGAGCCGCGATTTTTCCGCAGGCGAAAGTTTGGCCTGGAGCGCGTCGGTGATTTTCTGGGCAAGATCGGTTTGGATCGCAAAAACATCGGTCACGTCGCGATCATAATCGCTCGCCCAGATGTGCTCATCGCTGTTTGCATCGATCAATTGTACGTTGAGCCGTACCTTATTTCCGGAGCGGCGCACGCTGCCCTCAAGAATGTTTGAAACACCAAGAGCCTTGCCAATCTCGCGGACGTTCGTCATCTTGCCCCGATACTGCATCACCGACGTGCGCGAGATCACTTTCAGATCGCCGATTTTTGATAAGTTCGTCAGCACGTCGTCCTGAACGCCGTCTGCGAAATAAGCGTTTTCTTTGTCATCGCTCAAATTTTCGAACGGCAGCACCGCAATCGACTTGTCGATCTTGCGTGCGACAGCGCGGGGAAGGAGAAAAAAACCGGCGGCAGCGGAAATGATTACGCCAGTGGCGAGGAGCATAAGGACATTGCGACGAC
>QHPM01000264.1 GCA_003219095.1 Verrucomicrobiota bacterium | reverse complement strand
GAGACGTGAATCATGCCGTCGATTCCATCGGCTAGTTCCACGAACGCCCCGTAGGCGGTCATATTGCGAATGTGGCCTTTGACGCGACTGCCGATCTCGAACTTCTTCTCAATCTCATCCCATGGATTGGGTTCAAGCTGTCGCAAGCCGAGGGAAATTTTCTGTTCCTCCTTGTTTACGCCCAGCACGACGGCTTCAACTTCCTGACCCACACTTAAAATATCGGACGGCCGCATGATTCGTTTCGTCCAGGAAAGTTCCGAGACATGAATCAATCCTTCTACGCCTTCCTCCAGCTCAACGAAGGCGCCGTAAGGAACAAGGTTCGTAATTTTGCCTTTGACCTTCTGGCCCGGCGGGAAACGTTCTTCAATCTGGTCCCACGGATTCTTTTGCGTCTGCTTTAGCCCGAGCGAGACGCGCTCCTTTTCCTTGTTAATATCGAGAACGACGACTTCGAGCTGCTGACCTACTTTTACCATTTCGCTGGGATGACCGAGTCGGCCCCAAGTCATGTCGGTAATGTGGAGCAGCCCATCCATGCCATCGAGATCGATGAAAGCGCCGAAATCGGTCAGGTTCTTGACCGTTCCCGTCACGCGATTGCCGACATTCACGCTTTCGAGAAACTTCTGCCGTTTCTCGCTTCGTTCCTGCTCAATGATTTCTCGCCGACTTAAAACGACATTGCGACGATCATCATTAATTTTAACAATTTTAAAATCGTAAGTGTTACCGACGAACTGCTGCAAATCTTTGGGCGGTACGATATCGATCTGCGACGCCGGCAAAAACGCTTCCACGCCGATGTTCACCATTAGCCCGCCTTTAACCACGGACTTCACTTTGCCTTTGATCAGGCCATCGCCCTGAAAAACGCTGGCGATTTTGTTCCAATTCTGGCGATACGCGGCTTTTTCTTTGGAAAGGACGACCATGCCTTCGTCGTTTTCGAGACGCTCGAGCAACACGTCCACTTCATCCCCGACTTCCAATGTATCGATGTTCTCGAACTCGGCTGAAGGGATAACGCCTTCCGATTTGTACCCGATGTCTACCAGCACTTCGCGTGGACGAATTTCCAGCACTCGACCTTTGACGATGCTGCCTTCGCGAAAGTCGCGGAACGATTTCGCCAGTAAATCCTGCATTTGAGCCATAAATTAAAACTGCCTCCTTGGAGCAATAAAAAGCGGCGCTTTTTCAGCGTCGATCCGTTGCCAGCTCGCAATGCCCGAACCGAAAACGGGAGGAAACATTAGGCGTTCTCTCGGGCATGGTCAACTTGCCTTGCGTAGAGTGCAGGCAATGCCAGTCCGGCTCGGTCCTCTCTCCGAGCTCGCTTCCTGCCCGTAGGAGTTCCCAGGCCGGAGGTTAGGCTCTGCCGAGCCGAAGTGCGCATCGGTTTGTGCTCCGATAAACAAATCCTTCCGTGCAGAGCTAGTCATTGTTCCGAGCACGCAAACCGCGTTGGCTGTTTCCGTTCACGCGTCGCGAGCTGCCTATTCTTGTATGTGATTCCTCTCAAGACATATTTGACTTGCTCGCGCTGCGCTTTGTCGCCCAAACTGACGCGGCTTCGAAAAGGCCGACAATGAATCCGCGCCTGATCGGACAAGCGATAAACTGTCTAGCTTGGGCTGTTGCTTTAGCGTCGGGTTCGTTCGTCACGCAGAACATTTCAGCGCAACAATTGGTTCCAGGCGCGATTGCGTCGCCAGCTCCTCCGCAAGTAACTGGAACTGCCGAAGTGGAACGCGTCATAGTTACCGGCTCTAATATTCCAACCGCGGAAGAAGTGGGCCCGAACCCCGTCGATACCTATCGCTCGGAAGACATTCAGAAACTGGGCGTTCACAACTCAACCGACCTGCTTACGAAGCTGCCGCAGGAGATGGGCTCAACCGTCAACCAGAACATCGCCAATGGCGGAGATGGCAGCGTCATACCAAACCTGCGTGGTTTGCTGCCCAAAGAAACGCTGGTTCTTATCGATGGAAAGCGCGCTGCCATAATTGGCAGTGGAGGAGCGGGATCTTCTGGGCCCGGCACCGCCGGGGTGGACATCAATCTCATTCCTTTCCCAATGATTGATCACATCGACATCTTGAAGGATGGCGCCTCGGCCATTTATGGCAGCGATGCGGTGGCAGGTGTGATCAACATTTTTTTGAAACACAAATTCCGCGGTCTCGAGATCGGCGGCAGCCTTGGCAACACGAATCTAGGTGCCTCCAACGACGCGCGCGAGATGGAGACGTGGATGATTGCCGGCACGGGAGATGACAAGACTGATATCGTGATCATTGCCGATGCGTACGATCGGGCTGCTATCTATAGTCGCGACCGCAATATTAGCAGTAATGCGCAAACGCTTGCTTGGGGCGGATTTGATAATCGCAGTTTTAATCTTCCCGGCTGGATTGGCCAGCCGTTCACCAACCCCGAGGCCCCAATAGGCTTTCGATTGATCCCGAAGTTGTTTTTTAGTGCGAACTCTCCGCCGCCGCACTCGGCTCCGAATGTCAGCACATCTCCATACTATGTGAATCCCTTGGCGGTTGCTACCTATCCGGATGGGAACTTTTTCGCCTATAACTTCGCGGCGCTAACGCCCTCGATTCCGGCGGCGGATCGTCAGAGCTTCTATGGCTCCATGAACCGCGATATTTGTGACAAATACTTAACTGTGTTTGCAGACTTCAAATATACCCGCTCATTTTTTAATGCAGCCCTGGCGGCT
>QHPM01000263.1 GCA_003219095.1 Verrucomicrobiota bacterium | reverse complement strand
GTGGCGTAAGTGCTGCGGAACCGAACAGCTCTGAGTTTTTCGGACGCAGTGAACAGCTTTTCGTCTCTAACGATTTTTCGATCGCAGCCGAGCTGTTCAAAGGAGAGACGGCGTTCACTCCAATTCAATGGGCGTTGCGCTTCCTGGCCGTCTACAACAATAACTATACCGACGTGAAGGAAACAAATGTGCTCGATCCTGATCCCCGGCTCCGTAACACGACACGTTATAAAGATTGGTATTCACTTCAGGAAGCGTTCGCCGAAATTCACATCCGCGATCTGTCCACAACATACGATTTCACCTCGGCGCGATTCGGCATTCAGTCCCTCGTCAGTGACTTTCGAGGCTTCATCTTTAATGACTCCAATCTTGGTGTGCGCGTTTTTGGTAACTATGACAACAACCGGTGGCAGTACAACCTTGCTTTTTTTGACATGCGCGAAAAGGACACCTATTCCGGCTTAAACGAATTCGATTCACGCGATCAACAAATCCTCGTGCTGAACCTGTACCGTCAGGACTTTTTAGCTCATGGATACACGGCGCAAATCAGCTTTCACGCGAACTTTGATGGTGCGAGCCGGCATTACGACAAAAACGGTTTTCTGGTGCGGCCGGCACCGATCGGGGCGGTGCAAGATCATTCGGTGCAATCGTATTACTTTGGATGGACTGGCGACGGGCACATAGGCCGATTGAACATCTCGCACGCCTTTTACGAGGTCGTTGGCGAGGATAGCTTCAACGGGATCGCACAGCGACGCGTATCCATCAACGCGCAGATGGCAGCTATCGAACTCTCGATCGATAAAGATTGGCTTCGGTTCAAACTCTCAGGCTTCTTTGCCAGCGGGGACTCTGATCCCAGGGACTCGCATGCGACAGGGTTCGACACCATTCTCGACCGCCCGTTCTTCATTGGCGGGCCATTTAGCTTTTACGTTCACCAGGGATTCAACCTCGGAGGCACGTCTGTGAATTTCAAGCAGCCCGAAAGCCTCGTGCCGGATTTCCGCAGCAGCAAGACTGAAGGTCAGTCAAACTTCGTCAATCCCGGCGTAGTCATTGTCGGCTACGGCATGGACGCCGACATTACGCCCAAGCTCAAAGCGTTTTTGAATGTGAACTATATCTGGACGGCGACAACAGACGTGACGAAACAGGTGTTGTTCACCAACCACGCCAGCAATGATATCGGGTTAGATTGCAGTCTGGGGTTGCAATGGCGGCCGCTGCTTACAGAAAATGTTATTCTCAGCGCTGGCTTTGGCGTTCTCGTCCCAGGGGAAGGCTATAAAGATATCTTTCGAACGAATACGCGGCCAGTGTTTGGGTTCCACAACCCACCGCCCGGCAAGGTAGATGATTTTCTCTACAGTGCACTCTTTACCATGACGTTCACTTACTGATTGAAGCACGCGACAATTACATCTGCGCTAATGCTGTTTGGCACGGCTCGCGTTCTCCTCGGACAGGAGCCGGAGCAGGCGTTCGGGCCACCAACCTCAGTTTCGCCAAACATCTCCGTGACGCACCCGGTTTCACCATTGCGGCGGACGTGGGTTGATCAGACGCAGGCGGAAGCTAACGCCAAGAGCGCTGGTTGCTTGCAATGTCATAATGGGGTCGAGCCGATGCACAAAGCATCACACGTCGTCCTCGGTTGCACCGATTGCCACGGGGGGAATTCAACTCGCGGACTTGCGAAGGAGCAGGCTCATGTTTCCCCTCGGCATCCGGAATTCTGGAAGACATCCGCCAATCCGCCGAACTCGAACGCGTGGCTGAATCACGAGTCGCCAGAGTTCATCCGTTTCATGAACCCCGGCGATTTGCGGGTGGCAAAACAGAGCTGCGGGCTTTGTCACGGCGAGATTGTCCGAAATGTTAAGCACAGCATGATGCGTCACGGTGCGACGCTCTGGGGAGCGGCTCTTTATAATAATGGCTCTTTCAACCATAAGAACTACCGCTTTGGCCAGGCCTACGATCCTGACGGGGTGCCATTAAGACTCCTCAACTACTCTCCCGTTAGCCCGCAAGACACCAAATCACGGGGAATCCTACCGTTTATCGAACCGTTACCGCGTTTTAACCTCAGTAATCCCGGGAATATTCTGCGCATCTTCGAAAAGGGTGAACGGGAACAGCTGTCACTTGGGCTGCCGACCAGCGAAGAGCCACCCGGACGCCCTGAACGGCGGCTTTCCGAACGAGGTCTTGGAACGCTAAATCGGACTGACCCGGTATTTCTTGGTCTTCAAAAGACACGACTCCACGATCCGCTATTAGATTTCCTGGGCAGCAGCGATCATGCGGGCGATTACCGATCGAGCGGGTGCTCAGCCTGCCATGTTGTCTACGCAAATGATCGTTCGCCGACGAACTCCGGCTGGTGGAGCAAGTATGGCCATCAAGGGTTGAGCTTCAGCGCGGATCCAACTATTCCAAAGAACGAGCGGGGCCATCCGATCATCCACCAGTTTACTCGTTCGATTCCCTCAAGTCAGTGCATGAATTGCCACATGCACCAGGGCAACCTCTTCGTTAATCCGTATCTGGGTTACACCTCAGAAGATCAGCTTGTGCGCGCGACCCAGGTAAACCCAGAAGCAGCAGCGGCACGAGGTTTGTGGGGTGACCGTGATTTTGTCGAGCGCGTATCGGAGTTAAATTCACAGCTGAAAGACACGCAATTTGCCGACTATCATGGACATGGATGGGTTTTTCGTGCCGTTTTCAAGCACGATCGGAAAGGCAATCTACTCGACATCGACGACAAACTGATTTCGGACTCCGATCCGCAAAAATTTTCGAAGGCAGTTCATCTAAAAGATGTGCATTTAGCACACGGCATGCAGTGCGGTGATTGCCATTTTGACGTCGACGTGCACGGGAACGGCATGCTCTACGGCGAACCGCGAAACGCTACGACCATCGGCTGCGTCGATTGCCATGGGACAATCAGGGAGCGGCCGAACCTTGTCACGACGGGCAACGCAGGCAAAATCGATTTGCTCAATACCAGTAACACCTCCTTTGGCCCCAGGTTTGCGTGGGAGGGCAACAAGCTTTGGCAACAGTCCAGCATGTCGCCCGAAATTCGCTGGGAAATTCCGCAGACGATCGATACGGTTGATCCGGCATCGCCGCACTACAATCCGAAGTCCGCCTATGCCAAAACGCTTTTGCGTAACGGCAAAACATGGGGGGTAAATGCCGCCTCGCCCGCAGACCGCCGGGTCAAACTCGCGCACGATAACAGTGCGATGGATTGCCAGGTCTGCCATACCTCCTGGGCAACAAGCTGCTTTGGGTGTCACTTGCCGATGAAGGCGAATCAGCGCGTCCCCCAGAACAAATTCGAAGGTGTTACAGAAAGGAACTTCACCACCTACAATCCGCAGGTCGTGCGAGACGATGTGTTCATGCTTGGAATTGACGGGACGGTAAAAAAAAATCGGATGGCGGTAATCCGTTCGTCGAGCGCGGTGGTGGTCAGCTCGCAAAATTCAAATCGCGAATGGGTTTACTCGCAGCAGCAGACGATCAGTGCTGAAGGCTACAGCGGGCAGGCGTTCAATCCGCATTTTCCGCACACGACGAGTAGCGTCGGAACGACCAAGAACTGCACCGATTGTCACCTCTCCAAAGCGAACGATAACAATGCCTGGATGGCGCAGCTCCTCGGGTTTGGCACGGGCACAGTGAATTTTTTCGGACGTTACGCCTACGTCGGCTGCGGGCGCGCCGGGTTCAACGCAGTGATTTGGACAGAGGCAACGGAGCCGCAAGCTGTGATTGGCAGTCATCTCCAGCAGATCGCTTATCCAGCGAACTACGCCCGGCATATGGCTGCGGGAATTAAATTGCAAGAGGCGTACGAACACAGCGGACACGATGTTCAGGATATCGTGCTTCGTGGCGAATACGTTTACACCGCAAACGGACCCGGTGGATTGGAAGTGTTTGATGTTGCGAACATTGATCAGAAAGGTTTCTCAGAGCGAATGGTAAGCGCGCCGGTTTCGCCGCTCGGCCAACGCACGCGTGTGCAGACGAGGTTTGCAACCGCGGTCGCTCTTCCCAGTACACTCGCGCTGGATCCGGCGCGAACGCGCCTTCCCGAGAACGAAGAGCAACCGATCGATCTCTTCTATGCCTTTGTCTATGTGTCGGACCGCGAGGAAGGAATCGTGGGATCAAATGTGGCCACGCTTGTGGACGGTAATCCGGACAACAACTTCCTGCATCGCGATGTCACCTTTAATCCCGACGGCGTGCTAACCGGCGCCAGCTACATCGTCGCAGCGGGCCATCGCCTCTATGTCACAACACCTCGCGGACTATTTGTTGTCGATTGCACCGATCCAATGCACCCGCGTTTAGCGGGTCAATATTCCGGCGCTTTCTTACGCAATCCGCGCTGTGTCGCAATCCAATTTCGCTACGCTTTCGTGACGGACGATGATGGTTTGAAAGTCCTCGACATTGCGGATCCCACGGTGCCAATTCCTGTTCGCGGAGCCGTCGTCCCTTTGCGGTACGCACATCGTCTTTATTTGGCGCGCACCTATGCATATATCGCGAATGGTCCAGAGGGTCTTGCGATTGTGGATGTCGAGAACCCCGAGCGACCACGGCTCGATCAGATATTTAACGCAGATGGCGCGCTCAACGACACCCGCGCAGTGCAGATTGGTAGTGTTAATGCATCTGAGTTCGCGCTTGTCGCGGATGGCAAGAATGGGCTTCGCGTGTTGCAGCTCATTTCGCCGGACACAGTTCCCGGCGCGCAGGGATTTAGTCCGCGTCCGAATCCCAAGCTGATCGCGACTTATCTCACCAAGGGCGAAGCAATTTGTGTTTCGCGCGGTTTGGAGCGTGATCGCGTAGTAGATGAGACAGGCGGACAAACTGTGGTCTTCGGTCGCCGGGGGTCACGCCCATTTAGCCTGTCCGAGATGCAACCATTCTTCCGGCACGATGGTACTGGTGACCAGTTTCGCGTTGAGGAAGTGGTACGCGAAGGCGCTGATCTATTGACTCGGCGAGGCGAAATACTTCGGCCTGCTCCAACTCCAACAGTCGCGCCTATCGTTCCTCAGGCCGAGCCAATGCCCGCGCCGAATTTGTCTCCGTAGTGGCGTCGCGAACGCGAAAACGATTCTTCTAATCCCGCCGATAATACGGGGGAAATAGCCACATGCTCTGGGAATCGGAACGACGTCTAGGGTGTTGCTTTCTTTGTATCCAAAAGCATCTGCTTGAAACTGCTTGGGCGGCCTTGAGAAGGGTTGGCGGCAAGTTGCGGCGGCGCATGGTAGGTGTGGCAGGTCATGCATTCGGCGATGACTTTACCTTGTGGACTATGGCATCTCACGCAGCTTGCTTTGTCAGGCATCAGGATGTCTGACGTTTCGCGGCTTTGGGTTGCGTGGTGACAGTCATCACATTTCACACTGGCGTGCTTCGCGTGGTTGAAATTCGCATGTGTCATCCAGCGGTCGAACAAGACCGGTTTGGTCACGAGCGGCCCGGCACCGGCAGTCGGTTTGACTTCGTGGCAGACAGCGCATCCGTAGAACGAGCCTCGCGTCTGCCCGGGAATGGTCTGCTGCGGCTTGTACGGATTTGTCGTAAAGAAAATGTCGCGCTCGATGTCTTCGATTGATCGATGGGCGTCGCGTAACCGAACCAGCTCTTGAACCACGAACTTTTGGATCTCATTGGATTTGAGACCGCGTTTTGCGGCGAGCTCAGCGTACTGCGTCGATAACGTGCGCAGGAACGCTCGCACCGCGTCAGAGTCACCATGCGGCAACATCAACTCGGGATTCCGCGGATCGAATTGCAGCGAATGACAAGCCTGACAGTTGGCGGCGAAACTGATTCTTCTCATGTAACGGCCTTCCTCGTCAATTTTGTGGCAGGAGATGCAGTCGAGTTTTTGGCCATTTAACAGTGGAATATCAGACGCATAATGACGTTGATGATTAAAGCGCAGCACGTCGGGGTCGCGTGCATGGTCGCGTTTGAGCTGGAACTCCGGATGATCCGACCAGAACGATGCGAACGTGTTTGTGAAACCGCGTGGCGGACGCGGCAATTCGAAGGCTACCTGCATCGGTCTAACTGGATGAATCCGGAAAGCTGACGCGGGCAACTGGACACCCTTAACGGCGGATGCCTGCATAACGTGCGCGTCGGCGTGGCAAGCGGCGCACTCAAGGCT
>QHPM01000262.1 GCA_003219095.1 Verrucomicrobiota bacterium | reverse complement strand
TGCGCGGCGAGGGCGGAGGCAATGGCTGCGACCAGACGATTCCATCCAGCGGTTTCTTCGCGCAGACGTTTGCGCCCTTTCGATGTCAGCTCGTAAAACTTCGCGCGCCGATTGTTATCCGACGTACCCCAGCTTGCCTTCAGAAGGCCCTGGCGCACCAGACGGAACAAGGCCGGATAGAGCGCTCCCTGCTCGATGAGTAATGCGCGTCCGGAAATTTGCCCGATGCGCAAGAGAACGCCGTAGCCATGCAGGGGACCGAGCGAAACCGCTTTCAGAATCAGAAGATCGAGTGTGCCCGGCAAAAGTTCGGCCTCGTTACCCATATGTCTCCTAAGACAATTAGGAGATTAGCACGCTCTTTCCTAAGCTGTCAAGGAGAAGAAATAAACTACTGAAAATGAGACTCTAAATTTTCAGTGTTTCCGCTTTTCCGTTTCTCGCTTTTCGTTCTTGGCGGCGAAGGCCTCCTTGTTTACCACGTACGGCATCTTGATCGGATCGCCGCCATAATTTTCTTCGAGCACGTCAATCAATCCCTGCACCGTGCGCCCGGCCATGCCTTTGTCCGGATCGACATCTAGCCGCGTGATCCGTGCGCCGCTGGCGAAGTGATGAAACACGCGGCAACGGTCGGCGATGTCGGGATCGAGCAGGGGCGAGTCCGGCGGCAGAGGTTCCTTTTCAAAGACATCGAGCGCCGCTCCGGCAATGACTTTATCCCTCAGCGCTTGGGCAAGGACCTTCTCATCCACTACCGGACCGCGTGAGCTATTCACTAAATACGCCGTCGGCTTCATTAGCTTGAGCGTTTTCTCGTTAATGAGGTGATACGTCGGCTTGTCGGTTTCGCCTTCGCGCAACAATGGCACGTGAATACTCACATAATCAGCGCCGCCAAGTGCTTCCTCGAACTCGACGTACTTAATATATGTCTTCTCCTTCTGGATTTCTTTGGTGTAGCGCAGGTCCATCAACTCCTGAATGGAGCCGATGTACTTGTCGTTATGGTACGCCGGGTCGTAGCAAAGGATGTTCATGTCGAACCCCGAGCACTTCTTGATCATCGCTAACCCGATGCGTCCCGTGCCGATGATCGCGATGGTTTTATTCGTGACTTCGTCGCCAAGGAAGGGCAGGAACGGATGCCACGAAGGCCACTTTTGCTCCCGTACCAAGCGTTCGCTTTGCCACATCTTGCGCGCCAACACCCCCATCATAAAAAAGGCGAACTCGGCCGTCGCTTCAGTCAGCACGTCGGCGGTATTGGTGAACGGGATCTTGTACTTGTTCGCATCGGCGCGGTTGATGTTATCGAAGCCGACCGCGATCTGCGCCACGACTTTAAGTGAGTCCTTTCCCGCTGCGAAAACCTCCCCGTCGATCGGATCGCGCAGCGTAGTGATCAACGCATCGATCCCACTCTTCACTTTCTCGATGATCAACTTTTTGGGCGGCGCCTCGGGCCCTTGGAAAACTTCGACCTCGTAACCGCGCTCGCGCAAGTGGTTCTCGGCCGGATCGCCAATGCGCGATGTGGCAAAGATTCGGAAACGCTTCTTGTCAGTCATGGCTGGAAGAATGGAAGCGTGTGCTTATTGTGGCAACCACCGATCTTGGCGAACGCGGGCGGCTCCGCAGAGCGTCGCCCTACCAGTAAAATTTTCGCGAGGGACGCTTGGTAGGGCGAGACTCCGTCGAGCCGCGGAGCCAGCAGCTAGACCTCGACTAACGCGAGTCGGCGTTCGGAGAGGCGACCCAATTTTTGTCGCTACGGTTCTTCTTATCCGGGCCATCCGCGCAATGCGTGGTTGAAACGGACTATAAATTCCTCTTCGCCCAGGCGCTGACGCGATCGAGCGCCTTCTCGATATTCTCGATCGAGTTGGCCACGCTGAAGCGCAAATAGCCTTCGCCGAAATCGCCGAAAGCTGTCCCCGACAGCGCGGCGACCCCGGCCTCGTCGAGTAACGCATCGGCTAGCTTCTTCGATGGCCACCCAGTCTCCGTGATATTGGGGAAAACGTAGAACGCGCCCTTGGGTATGCGGCAGGAAAAACCTTTAATCTTATTTAGACCGGCGACCATAACATCGCGCCGTTTCTTGAACTCGGCGCACATCGCCTCGACCGACTCCTGCGGCCCGCGCAACGCTTCGATGCCGGCGAGTTGGGTGAAGCTGGCGGTGCACGAATTGGAGTTTGTCATTAATCGACCAATGTGTGCCGCAAGGTCGGCCCGCATTACGCCGTAGCCCATCCGCCAACCCGTCATGGCGTAGGTTTTTGAAAAACCGTCGAGCAAAATGCAGCGGTCCTTCATCCCATCGATCGACATGATCGAATAATGTTTTCCCTCGAAGACGAGGCGGCTGTAAATCTCATCAGTCAACACCATGATGTTGCGATCGCCGATCGCACGCGCAATGGCGCCGATATCGTCCTTCGTTAACACGCCGCCGGTGGGATTCTGCGGCGAATTCAAAATGATCAGCTTTGTGCGGTCGTTGATGAGACCGGCCAGTTCGTCGATGTCCAGCCGGAAATCCAATTCCTCGCGCAACTGGATCGGCATGGCTTCCGCGCCGACGTAATTGATCATGGACTCATAGATCGGGAATCCGGGATTGGGGTAGATGACCTGGTCCCCGTCTTCAACCAGCGCAAGGATGCTGAAAAAGATGATCGGCTTGCCGCCGGGAACAACGACCACTTCTTCGGGTCTTGCATTTACCCCGCGCGTCTCGCTCACGTACCGAGCGATGGTCTCGCGCAGATCGGGCAATCCGGCCGAAGGTCCGTAGTGCGTGAAACCATTATGCAGAGCGTCGGTCGCCGCTTCAATGATATTGCCCGGCGTATTGAAATCAGGCTCCCCAATTTCGAGATGAACAATGTCGCGGCCCTTTGCCTCCAGCGCTCGCGCCTTCACCAGGACTTCAAACGCAGTCTCAGTCCCGAGACGCGCCATGCGCTTGGCTAGACGAAGTTCGCTCTGTGCGGCCTTATTCATGGCGGTTGGTGAATGACGTGTAGCTTTGCCGCTCTTTGGAACGATGTCGAGCACTGGCCGGCTCCAATCCCTTCGTCATTTCCTAATTCCTTCGACATTCGTCATTCGCGCTTCGTCATTGGCGGCGAAGCCTAGACATCCTTCCCCATCGCCAGCGCGCCAGAAAGCTCTTCCCAGTCGCAACGCCTCCAAAACTCGCGCCCGCGGGCATTATCGTTAGCGACCAAAATGATCGCGCGCTGAATTCCCGCGTCCTGCAATCTGCGAGATGATAAATATGCCCGCGCCGGCCATCGTGGCCGCACAACGACACGCCCACGATCACCGATCCATCGGTTGCCACCCGGCTCAGTCCCGGATTCCGAGTAAGAAACCGCGCAACGCTTTCTTTGTCATCGCCCTCCGCAATTTCGAGCCCCTCAACTCGTTTCCAGAGCTCAACCGCGGCGTCGTAATCGTCGATCGAAAATTCTCTTGTGCTAATCGTGTCGTTCATGTGCAGGCGCCGACAACCTTACCATGCACTGAGCGCCTCTGATTTCAGCTTTCATTGTCGCGCCGCGCGCCCAGCTTTTCTGATCTCTGATCTCTGACTTCTGATCTCTGCTTACGAGCATAAGCATAAGTTCTTCATTCGTGCTTTGTCATTGGCCATTCTTCGGAGCGTGATCTGGACGTCTGATGTAATTCCGGCGAGGCTCGGGCGCGACCGGAACCATGGTAGCCAAAACCGAATTAATCCTCATTTGTCTCGTCGCCGTCGCTCTCCTGGCGATCGTGGCCAGGAAAATCCGCGTCCCCTATCCCATCCTCCTAACCGTCGGTGGCGTTGTCCTCGCTCTCGTTCCCGGTCTTCCGCAGATTCGGCTCGATCCTCAGCTGGTCTTTAATTTATTTCTTCCGCCGCTGCTTTATCCCGCGGCGGTCTATACCTCCTGGCGCGATTTCCGGGCAAACCTTCGCCAAATTCTCCCCCTCGCCGTCATTTTGGTTTTGTTAACGATGACGGCCACGGCTTACCTTTTACACTACTTGGTCGGATTGCCTTTGGCGGTGGGTTTTGTCTTCGGCGCAATTATCTCGCCACCGGACGCGGTAGCGGCGCTGGCGGTGACTCAACATTTGCGCGTGCCTCGCAGGATTATTGTCATCCTCGAAGGCGAAAGCCTGATCAACGACGCCACTTCTTTCATCTCCTTCCGTTTCGCCGTCGCCGCGGTAATGACCGGTGCATTTTCACTAACCCAGGCGAGCTTGCAGTTTCTTTTCGTCGCCGCGGGCGGAATTTGTGTTGGTCTCGCCGTTGGCTGGCTCGCGACGCAAGTGCAAAAGCGTTTGGACGATCCGCCCGTGCAAACCATGTTCTCCCTCCTTACTCCCTACGTCGCCTATTTCAGCGGTGAAATGCTGCATGTCTCCGGCATCCTCGCAGTCGTGATCGCCGGCATCTATTATGGTTGGCGCGCACCACGTATCTTGAGCGGACGCATGCGACTACAGGCGCTGCCGGTTTGGGAAATGGTCACGTTTATTCTGAACGGCGTGCTCTTTATGCTCATCGGCCTTCAACTGCCGCAGGTCATGAACGCCCTGGCTCCCGGTACGGCGACGCGCGTGGCCGAGCTCGCGATCGCGGTTGTTGCGGTCATCGTCCTTATCCGTTTCGCCTGGATGTTCGGTGCTAACTATTTGCCGCGCCTGTTCAGCCGAAAAGCTCGTCGCAAAAACCGAATTCCCTGGCAACACACCGCTTTGATCGCATGGATCGGGATGCGCGGGGCGGATTCGCTTGCTGGCGCGCTGGCCATCCCGTTCGTGTTGGCCAATGGCGAACCGTTCCCCGGGCGCAATCCCATCCTTTTGCTCACTTTCTGTGTCATCTTCGCGACGCTCGTTCTGCAAGGACTCACGCTTACGCCCCTGGTACGTTGGCTCCGAATTGTGGACGATCATGTCACGGAAAGGGAAGAGAGACTGGCGCGTTTGAAAGCCAACGAAGCAGCCCTGGCTCGTCTTGAGGCAATCGAATCGTCGAATCGGGCCCGGCACGAAACGGTGGAACGCCTCCGTTCCGAATACACCGACCGTATCCGACAACTGCGTCGTGAAGTTCCGCATGAAGAAAGCGTCAGGCGATTGTTCTCGGAGGACTTTGAGCAATTGGCCCGGGAAGCGTTGCAAACCGAACGCGATACCGTCCTCGCCCTGCGCAACGAAGAAGCCATTAACGACCAAGCCTGGCGTCGAATCCAACGTGATATTGATCTGGCCGAAGCCCGCCTTCAACGCCCAGGCTAAAGATGGTGATCACTTAGAAGTGAAACGTGAGACGTGAAGAATTGTTAGTTATCATCTATCTCTGATCTTTGACCTATTCCCGATAACCCATTATGAGCAGGAGCATGAGTTCTTCATTCGTGCTTCATCATTTTTCCCGTGACCTGTGAGCTCTGATGTCTGTCCTGTGACCTGCTGTCCTGTCGTTGAGTTGAGGCAATACACCCTGCACCCTGGGAAACGCGATGTTTTGATTGATCTCTTTGACCGGGAATTTGTCGAAACCCAAGAGGCAGTGGGGATGAAAGTCATCGGTCAATTTAGAGAGCTTGGTCATCCCAATCACTTTGTCTGGCTCAGAGGTTTCCGTGACATGACCTCACGTGCTAAAGCGTT
>QHPM01000261.1 GCA_003219095.1 Verrucomicrobiota bacterium | reverse complement strand
AACCCTGAGTTTGGCCGGTGCTCAACCCGCATGGTTGTCATTTGTCGATAATACCGATGGTACCGCTACCATTAGCGGAACACCCGACAATGGCAGCGATCTCACCTATGACTT
Source organism: Verrucomicrobiota bacterium (assembly GCA_003219095.1). Taxonomy (GTDB): domain Bacteria; phylum Verrucomicrobiota; class Verrucomicrobiia; order Chthoniobacterales; family UBA10450; genus AV69. The sequence goes on along the minus strand of QHPM01000261.1, from coordinate 2,559 downwards.
TACCATCACTGCGCGCAATGGTGTTTCGCCTAATGCAACCCAGGATTTTACTTTGCGCATCACTCCAACCCCTGCCAATGCTGCGCTGGTAAACGTTGCGACTCGTCTCCTTGTCCAAACGGGAGCCAAGGTTGGCATTGGAGGCTTCATCATCACTGGCACCGATCCGAAGAAGGTTCTCATCCGTGGTATCGGACCAGTTCTAACGAATTTTGGTATTACCAACGCATTACAGGATCCTGTGCTTGAATTGCACAATGGCACGGGAGCAGTCCTTACTACTAACGATGATTGGAAAGTTCCTCAACAAGCTGCCATCGAAGCAGCTGGTCTCGCGCCGACTGACGACCGCGAGGCTGCCATTCTCCTAAGTTTGCAGCCCGGCTCCTACACCGTGATTGAATCCGGGAAAAATGGAACAAGCGGTGTCGGATTAATTGAAGTTTACGATGTGGATGTGACGGCGAACGCGCAGCTATCCAATATATCCACCCGCGGCGCGGTCTTAACCGGAAACAACGTACTGATTGGAGGCTTTATTGTCGGCGGCGCCAGCGGATCGATCGATCTCGTTGTGCGCGCTCTTGGTCCATCCCTCGCTTTGTTTCAGGTTCCGAATCCATTGCCCGATCCAATCCTGGGATTGTATAATAGCAATGGAATGCTCATCGCATCTAACAACAACTGGAAAGATTCACAGCAGAGTGAGATCCAAAATACGGGGCTGCAGCCTCCGAACAATTTGGATTCGGCCATTGCTATTACCGTTACGCCGGCTAACTACACCGCAATTGTTAGGGGCAATAACGGTGGCACCGGTATTGGCTTGGTCGAGGTTTACCAGGTCTCGGGCTTTTAGAAAAAACGCATCCTCACAGCCTGTGTTTTTTCGGGCGCGGCCACCGCTCTGCCAGACTGGGACGCACACAGTAGCTGCCTCAGTTCTCCTACTTTTCGGTCATGACTCTGATCCTTAGTCACAGTCACTTCTCCCCTTTCATCTTCTCCTGTCACCCGTGTAATTGACTTTCGTGGTTGTCGAGCAGAGAAAAGATCATGTTGCCAACCAAAGGCTACGCTACTCATGCCGCGCATGAGCCACTAAAACCGTTCTCGTTCGAGCGCCGGGAGCTAGCCGCGACTGATGTACAGATCGAGATTCTTTTCTGCGGGGTATGTCATTCCGATCTGCATATCGTGCGCAACGAATGGGGTGGAACGATCTATCCATGCGTTCCCGGTCACGAAATTGTAGGACGCGTTGTGAAAGTCGGACGCGAAGGGCGCAAATTCAAGGAAGGCGATTTGGCCGCGGTCGGGTGTCTGGTCGACTCCGATCGCGTTTGCGAAAATTGCCGTGCCGGTCTCGAGCAGTTCTGCGAGGGCGTGAGCTTCACCTACAACAGCAAAGACCGACACACTGGTGGCGTCACATACGGTGGATATTCCAAGGGCATTGTCGTTGATCAGGATTTCGTGCTGCGACTTTCAGATAAATTGGATCCCGCGGCCGCGGCGCCACTCTTATGCGCCGGGATCACGACCTATTCGCCGCTGCGTAAATGGAAAGTTGGCCGGGGACAAAAAGTAGGAGTGGTTGGATTAGGCGGCCTTGGCCACATGGCGCTCAAATTTGCCAGCGCTTTCGGAGCCGACGTCACCCTCTTTACGACCTCGGAAGGAAAGCTCGCCGATGCAAAACGGTTAGGCGCCCACGAGGTCGTAATTTCGAAAGACGACGCGGCAATGCAGAAACAACAGAAGCGTTTCGATTTCATCATCGACACGGTTTCGGCGCCTCACGATTTGAATGCTTACCTCACGTTGCTCAAACGCGATGGCGCTCTCGTCCTCGTGGGGATTCCGCCGGAGCCAGTGCCGATCCACGCGTTTCATTTAGTGACGCCGCGACGGCAGTTGGCCGGTTCCTTGATTGGCGGGATTCCCGAAACTCAGGAGATGCTCGATTTCTGTGCCGACCGCGGGATCGCATGTGAGATCGAGATGATCCCAATCAGCAAAATCAACGAAGCGTATGAGCGCATGCTAAAGAGCGATGTGAAATATCGTTTCGTCATCGACATGGCATCGCTGGGCTAAAGGAACCGGGTGAGAAGTGATTAGCGATCAGTGATCGGCAAGCGAAGCCTTCGCCAGTCTGATCCTGGATTCTAGATAGTGGATGCCGGATGCTGGGGGCTGATACCTCCGAAGCTTAAAACTTAGCCGTCGCGTTCACGCACGAGCTACTCACAACGCAGGGCAGTCATCGGATCCACTTTCATGGCGCGGCGCGCGGGAAGATAACACGCACGCACAGCCACACCGATGAAAAGGAAAGCGACAGCGACAAAGGTCAGAGGATCTGTCGGCCTCATGGTCCTATGCACTATGTTTGAAATCAGCAGCAATCTACCGCTGCGCTGGGCGTCGAAGAAATTGGCCGCCGCGCTCTCGGCGAAGCCTAGCCTTGCGGTTCGCTTAACTTCTTGAGCGTCTCTTGCGCGCTGCGACGAATCTCACCACGCCGCTGCTCTGTGTCGGACCACGATGATAACG
>QHPM01000260.1 GCA_003219095.1 Verrucomicrobiota bacterium | reverse complement strand
GGGAGAAACCCCAGGTGAAGCCAGGGCGGCGTTTACGTTAGCGCCAGCGTTTGGTTGAATACTAGGCGGGGGAACATTTTTCGGATTTTCAGTTTTGAATTTCTGCTCCAGTTTCGCTTTCGTATTAGGATCAGAAATGTTCGCCCAACCTTTTTCAATCTTGGGCTGATCGATCTTGCCCTTCACGACTTTTGGCGCAATCTGCCCACTCGGTTTTTGCAGCTTCAATGGCGCCGCCAAAACCAGCTTGTCGCCCTGAACTTTAGTGACATTTCCCGCCTTCACGGCCTGTAGCGGATCGACGCTGGTGCGTTCGAGTTTTAACCGCTGAATCGGTCGAGTCGAATATCGGCTGAGCACGGCATAGTCCGGTCCGTAATTGTAAACGATGGAATTGTTATAGGTGATGTTGGTCACATTCACCGTGTTATTAATGTAAACGACGTTCTGATTGTAATCGTAGAAGTGGCCCCGCAGCACGGGCTCGCCGATGAAGCGCACGTCGATGAAGTTGTAATAGGCCGGGCCGATGCCGAACTCGACATCGACATGTCCAGTGATTGGCCGGCTTTCATAAACGACTTCGCCGCCGCCTTCCGGAGGCAAGGGAGCCCAGCCGATAACGTTTCCGCCGGTCCGCCATGAGACCCAGGCCGGTCCCCATTCATAACCTGGAACCCAGCACCAGCCGTAATCCTCGAGCCGAACCCAACGGCCGTAGTGATAGGTGGCCCAGCCGAAATCTTCATATGATACCCAGGTCCAGCCGACATCGGTATAGGTCCAATAGCCATCCGTGTACGGTCGCCAATCCGCACTGGTCGCAGCATCGGGCTGCCAGACATAGCCATAATCGGCCACCTGGTACCAGCTACCGCCATTCAAATTGTCATAAAAAAAGTCGACTGAGACATCGGCACGTCCCGATTGGCACACCGTCAACGCGAACGCACATGCCGCTGCAAAGATTAAGAAACGCTTCATAGTTTATTCAGTGTTATGGCGTCTTAGACTTCGACGCAGATTGGTTTATTCACCCGGTATTCGAATGCGCCAGCACGATTGCGCGCGTCGCTTCCCCGCCTAGCGCGGCCGCACCACAATGAATGATCGAACGCGATGTCGGCACATCGAAAAGACGTGGGTGCCGTCTGGGTCGAGGCCAGCAATGATTTTGCTGAATTCGTTCACCGAAGTTACCGGCTGCTGATCGATTTCTTCGATGACATCCCCACGCTGCAATTCCGGCAAATCAGCCGTATCAACGACAACTCCGCGCACGCCCGTTGGCAAATCAAGACGTTTGGCCAGATCGGCCGTCAATTCACTGACGCGAATGGAGCCCAGCGGGTTCGCATTGCCTTCGTCTTCATCCGGGCTCGTATCGGGCGCATTTGGCTGCGGTAAAGGATTCCTCGGATTTGGTTGCCCCGGCTGCGGAATCACCCGCGTGGTTTCATAATCCGGCGGCTGCTCTCGAAGTTCGGCCGAAACCTTGAGAGGTTTGCCGTCGCGCATCACTTCCACCTCGATCTTCTTGTTCAACTCCGCTTGCGCAACCAGGGACCGAAGCTCCGGAAAATTTTTCACGTCGCGTCCGTTGAATTTGCGGATGACATCACCCTTCTGTAAATGCGCGTCCGCTGCGGGGGAGCCCGGAAGAATATCTCCCACGACGACACCATCGCCATTCGACGCCAGGTTCTGCGGGTTCACCTGCGCCTGAATTCCGAGGTATCCCCGGATAATTCGCCCTTTCTTGAGCAAGCTTTCGAGCGCGACTTTCACCGTGTTTGACGGAATGGCGAACCCGATCCCCTGCGATCCACCGGTGCGCGAGATGATCGCAGTGTTAATTCCGATCACTTCGCCACTGAGGTTGATCAACGGGCCGCCGCTGTTTCCCGGATTGATGGCGGCATCGGTTTGCAGAAAATCGCCGAAGCCATCCACTCGATTGGGGCGTCCCTTCGAGCTGATGATTCCCTCGGTCACCGTTTCCTCGAAGCCGAAGGGATTGCCAATGGCCAGCACCATGTCGCCAGCCTGCACCGCATCGGAATCACCCAGCTTCAACGGTTTCACCCCAGGCTCATCGATTTTTAGAACCGCGAGATCGACCTGGGAATCGCTCCCAATAAGTCGCGCCTTTTTGGTTCGGCCATCGGAGAGTTGCACTTCAATTTCATCCACCTGATCGACCACGTGGCTGTTGGTAATGATGTGACCTTCGTTAGTCACGATTACGCCGGAGCCGAGTGAGTTTTGCACCATTGCTTCTTCATTGGGATTGCGGAACTGGCGCGGGTTCCGGAAAAAAAACTCGAATGGATCGAGCGCGTTTTGCCGACGCACCGCAATCTTTTTCGATGTCTTCACGCTCACGACGGAAGGAATGACATTTGAGACCAGGGTGCGTCGTTCCCGATTGAACTCCTCCAGCGTGCCAATCTCTTTGCGATCAACCGGCGGCGCGGTGGCAAGCGAATATTTTTCCGGCGTGATGCTGGGCCCGACCAGCCCGCCATGCTTCATCCGGTAATCGTAAAGGAGCGAAATCCCGAGGCTGATCAACACCACGAAAACCAAAAATTTAAGAAAGTTTTTCATCAGCTAACGTGCGAGAAAGTTTGTCCCTGTTTTTCGACAATCAAGTCGCGGAAACGTTGATTCTCCGGCCCGTCCAGGCCCGGATCGTTTTCTAGCAATTCCAGCGCGGCCTGGCGCGCCTTCCGCATCAAAGCGGCGTCCCGCCTAAGATCTCCCAATTTTAGTGCCGGCAAGCCGCTTTGCGCAGTGCCGAGGAGATCGCCCGGTCCGCGCAGTTCCCAGTCCGCCTCGGCAATCTCAAAGCCGTTAGTTGTTTTCTCCAGCACCGACAGTTTCGTCATCGTCTCAGTAGATTTATCCGCAGTCACCAGCCAGCAATGCGAAGTGTGCGCACCACGACCGATTCGGCCGCGCAATTGATGCAACTGCGACAGTCCGAATCGCTCCGCATTTTCAATGAGCATGACCGTGGCATTAGGAATGTCGACTCCCACCTCGATCACGGTCGTGCTGATCAACGCTTGCGTTTCTCCGGCGCGGAACCTTTGCATGATCGATTGCTTGTCGGGTGAGGCGATTC
>QHPM01000259.1 GCA_003219095.1 Verrucomicrobiota bacterium | reverse complement strand
TCATTCATCGCCCGAAATTGCTTTTGTTGGACGAGCCCACCGCAGGCGTCGATCCAAAAGCGCGCCGCGATTTCTGGGAACAGATACATCAACTGGCCGCCCAGGGGCTGACGTTTCTCATCACGACGCATTACATGGACGAAGCCGAGCGATGCCAGCGGCTGGCTTATATTTCCAAAGGCAAATTGCTCGCTGCCGGCACTGTCGATGAAGTGATTTCAGGCGTCGGCCTAACGACTTGGTCGGTAGGTGGACCCGACCTGGCGCAATTGGTGGAGCAGTTGCGTAAGACTCCCGGAGTGCAGCAAGCGGTTGCCTTCGGCAATTCGTTGCACGTGAGCAGTAGCGACGCGGCTGCGCTCGAACGCGCCATCGGTCCATTCCGTCACCAGCCATACGAGTGGCGGCAAATTCCTTCCGGGTTAGAGGACGCTTTCATCAGTTTGATGGAACACGACAAATCCGCAACATGAAGCAAGTTCACAGATTTTCGTTCCAGCGCCTGCGCGGCATTATTGCGAAAGAATTCACGCAAATGCGGCGAGACCGTCTCACCTTCGCCATGATGCTTGGCATTCCTCTAATTCAACTGACGCTGTTCGGTTTCGCGATTAATTCCGACCCGCGGCATTTGCCCGCCGCCGTGCTTCTGGCCGATCAGGGCCCACAAGGACGGACGCTGCTCTACGCGATGAAGAACAGCACTTATTTCGACTTCGTCCGGCAGGTGAAAACCGAAAGGGAAGGACACGACCTGCTCGCGCGCGGTCAGGTTCAGTTTGTAATCAACATTCCGGAAAATTTCAGCCGCGATCTCTTGCGTGGCGATCGCCCCGCGCTCCTGGTGGAGGCGGACGCTACTGATCCGGCTGCCACGGGAATTGCTCTGGGCTCGTTAGAGCCGCTCTTTGATACAGCCTTGCAAAATGATTTGAAAGGACCGCTGGCATCGCTCGGCGCCAGCAACGGCCCGATCGATCTGCGTGTCCATGCGCTCTACAACCCGGAAGTTGTTACCCAATACAACATCGTGCCAGGATTGATGGGGGTGATCTTAACCATGACGATGGTTATGATCACCGGCCTTGCCATTACTCGCGAACGCGAACGCGGCACGATGGAGAATCTTCTCTCAATGCCAGCGCGCCCAAGTGAAGTACTCATAGGGAAAATAGTTCCCTACATTTTCGTCGGCTACATCCAGGTCTCGGTCATTCTGATCGCGGCCTACTTTCTCTTTCATGTACCGATGCAAGGCAGCATTGTTCTTCTGCTGCTGGTTGCGCTTGTCTTCATCGTCGCAAACCTGGCGATGGGAATTACCTTCTCCACCATCGCGAAAAACCAATTGCAGGCGGTGCAAATGGCTTTCTTTGTCTTTCTCCCGTCGATTTTGCTGTCCGGATTCATGTTTCCGTTTCGCGGTATGCCGCGCTGGGCCCAAATGGTCGGCGAAGCTTTTCCTCTCACCCATTTTCTCCGCATCGTCCGCGGCATTCTGTTAAAAGGGAACGGCATCACCGACGTCACGCTTCAGCTTTGGCAGATTGCGCTCTTCGCTCTCATCGTTTTGGCCATCGGAATAAAACGTTACCGGCAGACGCTCGATTAAAAAGAATGGTTGCAACGGAAAAGAACTAATTGTGAACCTGTTTGTCATAGGAGCGACGGGTCGAACCGGGCGGGAGATTGTTCAACAAGCTCTCGTTAGAGGTCATCATGTCACCGCATTCGTCCGGTCGCCTGAGAGCATCGCCTTGCGTCATGAGCGACTAACCGTTCTGAGAGGGAATGCCATGGACGAAAACGAACTTCTTCGCGCCATGCAAAATCACGATGCGGTGGTTTCGACTTTGGGACCGCGCAAAGTTTTCAAACCAAGCTCAATGCTCCACGACAGCGCAGTTGCAACCACCCGGGCAATGAACCGTTCCGGAGTGAAACGGCTCGTTGTTCTGTCGGCGGCAGCGCATTTCCCCGGAATTCCCAATCGGATCGCTAGTTTTATCATGCGCAGCCACATGCACGATTCACTCGCGATGGAGGCGATCGTGCAAAGTAGCGGTCTGGACTGGACGATCGCCCGGCCTCCGCGTCTCACTGAGGAAGACTACACGACCTATCGAAGTCGGGAAAATGCCGCTCCCAAGATGGGTTTCAGTATGTCCCGCAAAGCAGTGGCGGCATTCATGCTTGACGCGATCGAACAAAAGAAACATTTCCGGCAAATCGTGGGGATCGCGAAATAAGTTGGGTTCGCTATCTTCACCGCTGCGTCGTTGCGCCGCCGAGGCCGTTGACATTCCGACGGGCACGCTGATAACGGCAGTGCATTCGTGGGCCTTGGCAGCATTCACTGACCCGCCGAATCCGATGGGATTCCTGAATCGAATTCTCTGGCGATCATTATGCGAAAAACCGCTCGTCGAGATTGTTCTTTGTGGTCCGCATAAAAGAACCTTAAGAATTACCAAAGAGCAAACCCTATGAACCGCGCGATCTATTCGATCCTCATCTTGGTTGTGTTGTCGGCGCCGATCTACGCCGATTCTTCGGACAAGAACATCGTTCCGCGAAACGCCGAGACGCGCTGGTTAAGTTTCTTTAATTCGCCAAAATCTCCGCTGCCCCATCGGGAGGTTTAACCCCACAATTCCCGAGGAGGGAGGCCGATCCTGCCATTGTTATAGGGTACTCCATGGTAACGGTCGCCGGCGAGGAGTAAGGGGCCATCCAAATCGACGTAATCGGCGGTGCTGGCGAGAAGGCGGGCGGGAGCGATTCCTAACGAGGTGCAGACCATGCAACCAATCAATAATTTGAAGCCGGCTTCGCGAGCGCGTTCCATCAAGAGCATGGCTTCAGTTAGCCCGCCCGTTTTGTCGAGTTTTATGTTTACTAGTTCATAGCGATTGGTTAGGCGCGGAAGGTCGGCAGTGGTATGGCAACTTTCATCTGCGCAGACAGGAATAGGGTGATTGAGTGTTCCGAGGATGTCATCGGCAGCCGCCGGAAACGGTTGTTCGATCAATTCGACGCCGAATTGGGATAACGATGGGAGAACATTGCAGTAATGATCTGGCGTCCATGACTCGTTAGCGTCAATCAGGAGGCGCGCCGCCGGCGCCGCTTCGCGCACGGCTTTGACTCTGGCAAGGTCCGGGGCGTCGCCGCCCAGTTTTAGTTTTAGAATCGGAGCAGTTGCATTAGATTTCGCCACCGCGGCCATGGCCGCCGGTGTATCCAGACTAATCGTAAACGATGTTTCAACTTCGTGAGCAAGCGGGATGTTCGCCAGTTCCCAGGCGCGTTTGCCCGAAATTTTGGCTTCCAGGTCCCACAACGCACAGTCCAACCCATTACGTGCTGCACCGGCCGGCAACAGTTTCTGAATCTGCTGCCGATCGAAATTTTGTCCGCTTTTGACGGATTTGATTTGCGCCAAAACAGAGGCAGGGCTCTGGTTGTAACGCCTGCTCGGGACCGCTTCACCACGTCCGGTGTGCGGCCCATCGGTCGCCGTCACGACAATGACGCGTGCTTCGGTGCGACTTCCGCGGGAGATGCGAAATGGTTTGTCCAGTGGCCAGCTTTGTTCCTGGGCGTCGATTGCGATAATTGGCATACGCGAGCTTTAAATAGCGCGGGAGCGGGCGGCGTGCCAGGGAGGATAGAGAGGTGAGACGTGAGAAGCGACTGGTGAGAAGTGAAAAGTGGGGGCAGCAATTAGCAATCACCATCCACGTTTGCCGTAGTTTTGCCCGACCTCGCGCGGGCTATTGACCTGGGCGCGACATTTATCTACAAACGTCGGAAACCAAAAATGCGTACCGAGTTTCGAACCATACTTTTACAGGTAGTGATTGTTGTGCTTCTGCTAATCAGTCGGCCGATGCCATCGCGCGCGAGCGAACCGATCACCGTTGTTTATGGCGCGGGACGCGCGCAGCTGATGAACCTAACAATGAATGGGCAAAGCCAGCTGGAGAAAGGCGATCTCGAAGCGGCGCGGCGGAGCCTGGACGCAGTGATCAAAGCTGATCCTACTTTCTATCCTGCCTACTACATTCGAGCCGAAGTATTTTTGAATCAACGCAAGTTTCAGGAGGCGGTTCAAGACTGTAATGAGGCACTGCGGAAGGATTCCACTTTTGCCGAAGCTGCCTTGCTTCGGGCCAAGGCAAACTTTTACCTCGGCCGCTACGGCGAAAGCCTGAAGGAAATTGAACATGTGATTAATATTCGGCCTCGGCAGGATGCTTTCGCCAGAGCGTATCATGCGCGCGCCTGGCTTCGACTAAACTGTCCGGATCAATCGTATCGAAATGGACAGCAGGCACT
>QHPM01000258.1 GCA_003219095.1 Verrucomicrobiota bacterium | reverse complement strand
TTTTTCTGGTCGATGCGGCTCTGCTTGGACTCGTCATTACAAAAAAATATTTTGCTCACCTGATCGCGATCGTCGGCGTCGCCGCGTTCGTTTTTCTCGGGCTCTGGACGAACGATTATCTCACTGCGCACAACCTCTACCTTGCGCTGGGCGCGTACTTCGTCTTCGCGCTGTTGCATTCGTCACTTCCAATCGCGATGCAAAGGCTCGGCAAAGCCGCGCCGCCGTGGTCAGCCCATCTTTTTCCCGCCGCCACATTGTTGCTGGTGCTGCTGCCGATTTTCAAATTGGCGACCGCTTCGTTCCTGATCTGGCCCCTCGTGCTATGCGTTGATGTTATCGCGCTGTTGGCAGCCGCGATGACGGGAATGCTGGCAGCGGTGGCGATCGTTTTGGTGCTCACGCTCGTCGCGCTCGGCGCGTGGATGCTTCAAATTCCACCGGCCCTCACTGGTTTCTCGTCGTCACTTTTCCTGCTCGCCGGGTTTTCAATTTTCTTTGTCGTGGCTGCGGGCTGGGTATCGCGGCTACTCCTGCAAGCTGACAAGCGGCGAGAGCTCGGAAATATCTTCGGTGAATTCGCCGCTCCTGCGAACTTCGCCGTTCAGCTTCCCGCTCTCGCCGCCACCCTTCCATTTCTCTTGTTGGTCTTGGCAACGCTGCGATTGCCCCTGGCAAATCCCTCACCGGTCTTCGGAGTGGCGCTTCTTCTGGTGGCGTTGCTGCTAGGCCTCACCAAAATATTTTCGCTCGATCTGCTCGCCGCCGTTGCGCTCGGTTCCACTATCCTGCTCGAACACGCCTGGCACTTTGCTCATTTCAAAAAGGAAGACGCCAGCATTCCAATTCTTTGGTATCTCGGATTCACCGCGGTTTTCACAGTTTTCCCATTTATTTTTCATCGCCAGTTCGCTCGCAAGAGCACTGTCTGGGCGAGCGCGGCACTGGCTGCGCCGCTGCATTTCTTTCTCGTTTACAACGTTGTTTGCACGACGCATCCGCACAGCGGAATGCCAGGTCTGGTGCCGGCCGCCTTTGCCGTACCTCCACTACTCGGGCTCGCGGCGTTGCTTCGACTCACTCCGAAAGAGAGTCCGGCGCGCAACGCTCAACTCGCCCTTTTTGGCGGCGCGGCCTTGTTTTTCATTACTTTGATTTTCCCGATCCAATTCGATCGGCAATGGGTCACGCTTGGTTGGGCGCTGGAGGGCGCGGCCTTGTGCTGGCTGTTTCATCGTGTGCCGCATCCCGGTCTGCGGATCGCCGGAATTGCGCTGCTGCTGATTTCATTTGCGCGACTCGTTTGTAATCCTGCGGTGCTTGCCTATCACCCGCGAGCGGTAACACCGATCTTTAATTGGTATCTATATACCTACGGGATTGTCGCCATCTGCTTGTTTGTCGCGGCCAGATTGCTGGCGCCGCCGCGTCATCTGGTGCTGAACAAAAATGCGCCGCCGTTGCTCAACTCCCTCGGAACAATTCTCGCCTTCATTTTATTAAACATCGAGATTGCCGATTACTTCACCAAACCGGGCGCCTACGAACTCACGTTTCACTTCAGCGGGAACTTCGCCCGCGACATGAGTTACAGTATTGCCTGGGCACTCTTCGCACTGCTGCTGCTGATCGTTGGGATTCGCAAACGCACCAAGGCTGCCCGGTACGCCAGTATCGGCTTACTAGGCTTCGTCCTCTTGAAGCTCTTTTTCCACGATCTGTCGCAACTCCAGCAACTTTACCGCATCGCTGCGCTCATCATTGTAGCGATCATCGCGATTTTGGCGTCGTTCTTGTATCAACGTTTTCTCGGTCAACCTGAGAAGCCCGGGGCGCAATGAATCGCGGCATCATCTCACTGCTGATCATTTTTTCGAGTGGCGCGCTTTACGCGTTGACGCCGAACCAATGGCAATTCCGCCAAGCGATTGAGGTGCCGGCGACTGGGCTGGCGAAGGTGAATCTTTCGGCAGAGACGATCAACCTCGCGCGTTCCGATCTCAGCGACCTGCGAATCATTGACGCTGACGAAAAGGAAGTTCCGTTTCTCATCGATCAACCGATGCCGCGCGCGGAATCAACGCTGCGCCCGAAGGATTTTCACGCCGAAATCGTTTCCACCGAAACCCGGTTGCTTATCACAACCGGCACAGATTTGATTGTTGCCGGGATCGCGCTGGAAACGCCTGCCGGAACGAGCTTCATCAAGTCAGTGCGGGTAGAAGGATCAAATGATCAAAAAAATTGGCAAATGCTGACCGCTGGCGATCCCGTTTTTAGCATGGACAACGGCGCGGCCAAACTGCGCGTCCCATTTCCGGAAGGCAAATGGCAGTACCTGCGGGTGGTCGTTGACGATAATCGCACGCCGCTTCTGCCTTGGACCGGCGCGCGGTTGATCATCGCCGGTTCCCCAGCTCCGACGGAGCCCGTTTCAGTCACGATCAAATCGCGCGATGAAAATCCCGGTATGACGCGGCTCGGGCTTGATCTCGGCGCAGCGAATCTGCGAATTTCGTCAATTCGAATTGAAACATCCGAACCGGTCTTCACCCGCGCCGTTACGGTAGCGGCGCCGGAATTATCGGAAGAGAAATTGCACGAACAAACGTTGAGCAGCGCGGTTTTGTATCGCGTTGATCTAAACGGAAAAATCGAAGCGCGGCTCGACATTCCAATTGAAAAACAAGTTTACGGGCGAGAGTTGTTCCTGTTGATCGATAACGGCGACAGCCCGCCGCTTCTCATTTCCGAGGTTCGCGCCGAGCGACGGATGGCGCGCGTTCTCTTCTTCGCGCCCGCGCCTGGTTCCTACAGTTTGCTTTCCGGAAATAGTCAGTGCGATCCGCCTCGCTATGATCTTAGTCAACTGGGCGATCAATTGCGCCGCGCCGCTGCCGCGGAAGGGCGCCTGGGTCTACCGGCTTCGAATCCCGGTTACGAAGCGGCGGCGAATTTACCGCCAGGCTTTGCCACCGGTGCAAAGATTGACGTCGCGCCGTGGAAATTCCGCAAGCCAGTTCAAGTCGTGAAGGCGGGTGCGCAACAGCTGGAACTTGATCCCGATGTTTTAGCGCGCGCGATGCCTGATCTTCGAGATCTTCGAGTCGTTAGCGAAAAC
>QHPM01000257.1:2770-6181 GCA_003219095.1 Verrucomicrobiota bacterium | reverse complement strand
TTTCCGGAATGAAGGAATTTCACGCAAGCATAATCCCGAGTTCAGCATGCTGGAGGCGTATTGGGCCTATGCCGATTTCGAGAAGATTGCGGATCTGGTAGAGGAAATGATTTGTCATGTGGCGGAAAAATTGGAGGCACCCGATCAGCCCGCCCTGAGCGGAGTCGCAGGATCGCGTCCCAAACATTTAGGGACGGGACAGCGCCGGTCTCTCCCGGTCGAACATCGGGATGCGGAGGGAAACGTGACCCGGAGGATCAATCTAACTCGGCCGTGGCGGCGGGCGCGTTATCACGACTTGGTGCGGGAAGCGGCAGGCGGCGATTGGTTTGAAATCTCAAGCGAACAACGGCGGGAGCGGGCGAAAGATCTGGGCGTGGAAATTCTCCCGGAGCTGGCTGATTTCGAAGTGACGCAACACTTATTCGAAAAATTGGTGGAAGAGAAAACATTCGATCCACTCTTCGTTACCCATTGCCCCAAGGAATTGGTGCCGCTGGCAAAACAGAATCCTCAGCAACCGGAGTTGGTTGACGTTTACGAGCTGATCATCAATGGCGTGGAAATTTCACCCGGTTATACGGAACTAAACGATCCGGTCGCGCAGCGCCAGCGTTTGCTCGAGCAAGCGGGCGAGGAAACACAAAAACTGGACGAAGATTTTCTGCTCGCGCTCGAACACGGGATGCCACCGGCCGGCGGATTCGGGCTCGGGATCGATCGGCTAACGATGTTACTTACTGGTGCCGAATCGATCCGGGATGTGATATTGTTCCCATTGCTGAAACCGAAACGTGTCACGTGAGCCAACCTGGTCATCCGAATGCCGTCTGCCCCCCAATCTTTTTTAGTTGAACAAAAGCGGCCGGAGTCTGGCCAATATTCCCTTCTCCGCGGCGTTCCGCTTTTCGCGGCGCTCGATGATGCCGCAGCAGAGGAACTCTGCGGCTACCTGCATCCGGTCGAGCTCAAGGGCGGGACGAGTTTGTTCCGGGTCGGCGATTCTGGGGATGCGATGTATATTATCGAAAGCGGGCGCGTCCGCATTACGGTAACGGATGCCGATGGACGCGAAGTGATTCTCGCTTCGCTCGGTCATGGCGATTTCTTCGGCGAGATGGCAATGCTCGACGGCCACGGCCGTTCGGCTGATGCGACCGTGACGGAGGATTCGCGTCTGGCGGTGTTAACGCGGGAGAATTTCCTCACCTTCGTTTCGAGCGATGCGCGGATTGTGTTGGAAATGCTGAGCGCGATTACGCGGCGGTTGCGCCGCACCGATGATCTCCTCCGGCATCGGGTTTCGCGTAACGCCAATGAAGAAGACGCCAGGCATCTCACATTGGCTGATCGGGCCGCCGATAAGATCGCGAAATTCGGTGGAAGCTGGAAATTCATTTCGGCGTCGATCCTTTTTACTTTGTGTTGGATTGCGTTCAATACCTGGTTGCTCCACGACAGGAGCTTTGATGCGTATCCCTACGTCTTACTTAACCTAGTGATCGGAATGATCGCGTCGTTGTCGGCCCCCGTCATCATGATGTCGCAAAATCGCGAGGCGCAAAAAGACCGATTGCGGGCCGATCTTGATTATCAGGTCAATTTGAAAAACGAAATGCTGCTCGGGGAAATTCTGCGTCTTTTAGAAAAGCGCGAGAAGGATGCGCCGAAAAGATATGAGGATGAGAAATGATGGAGGGACGCGCTTCTGCGCGTTCGCCGACGAGCGGAAGCGCGTCCCTCCGAGTTGCAAGACTCGCGGGAATTCTCGCTCTGGTGCTCGTTAGTCGATCGAAAACCTAAGGCGGAATTCCCGGACGTGCGCCGGTCGGGCTTGGAAGGGCCCTGGGTCGATGAAACTCAAACAGGCCCGACGAGGACAACACGGCATTCGTCCTGCTCATAATCTGGTATGACATTGCATTCGCGTTCCAAGGAGCAGCGGGAAGCGGTGCGGCAACTGGTTTATCTCGTGCTCACTCGCGACATGTCCACTTTTACCCCGGACCGCTTTAGGCATTGGATCAAAGAAACCGACAGCAAGTTCCGGAAAGTCGGTCTGATGCTGAAGTTCCATATCCGGGATCGGTTCGTCTATTTTGTAATTAAGGAAATTCGCAATGGGCGAGTCATCTTCCAGTTTGATTCATCGACCCGTGTGCCCTTTGACGAACGCGACGTGGTATTGTCGTACGAGGAATTGAACCCGGTGAAGTGAATCGGCCGCGGGGTCGCACACTTTGCTCGCGGCGCTCGTCATCGCGCAGTCGATGATCGAAAAAGCCTTCCTGCAACTCGACCCGACTCTCTTTCGCGTGAAAGTGTTTCCAATCGCCGATGACGCGGCTTATTGATTGGTCGCGCTGAAACACAGCAGCGCGTGAATATGATCTGGCATGAGGAGAAAAAGTGCGATGTGCCAGCGAAACTTGGAGTCGTAGAATTCCGCGGACTTAAGTAACGCCGTCGCGAGTAGCGCATCTGTCAGAGGCGTCTGTCGCTTGTCGCGATCGAGGCGAATGCGAATATGAAAAAGCGAATTGGCTCAACCCAGTGCGGCACATCGTGATGTAGCTTGGAAGAAAATTCGCCATAAATCATCGAACATGTGAATCGGGCAAAGCACGACACGATGTCAAGGCGGATCGAGCGATCCTTTGCTCGAGGAATGGCGGCGGGTGCCGCCTTTGTTCTGGCATCGCCCGACGGAGCGGGTGATCCACCAGTCGAACGCGCCACGCGCGAGTAGGCCGCTATCAATCTGCTTATCGATTCCGGGTCGAGACGGGCGCTTCTGCTTCCGTCTCCTTACCCCCAAAGAGCATCGAAAACACCACGAAGATCGAGGCCCGCGGCGCGTCGTCGGTCGCTCCGAATAATGGCGAGACATCGAGTCGGGTATTGGCCGTTGGTTTCCAGGCGATAGTCGGCCCGACGATGAAACGCCAGGAGGGATCGCCGCGAATTCCTTTATCAGTGAAACCCGTGAGCTGCATTTCTGCCCCGACCTTGAGCCGTTCGTTGGGCAATAAAACTGGAATCGCTACGCTCTGGGCAAAACCATACTCGCGGCCGCGGTCGCCCGTGACTTCCTGCTCGAAGAATGCGTTGAGGGCCCATTCCAGTTTGCCAAAAATCTCCTCCGAAAGGAGCAACCGAATTTCATAAGCATCGGGAAGAGAATTGCGTTCGTTAAGAAACTCCTGCGCTTCGCCTTTTCCCATTCGCTGAGGTGGCCCTTCGTCATGCAGAATGTTACCGATCCCGAATTTCCATTCCGCGAAAATGGTCGGATTGAGCGGAATTTTGTCCCAATCGCCGAACGCATAGCGCGCTTCGACACTAAAACTGCGGTCCTGCCACGTGCCGCGAAAGCCCTCGATGGAGTTTTCAATCGCGACTCCGAAGCGC
>QHPM01000257.1:0-2750 GCA_003219095.1 Verrucomicrobiota bacterium | reverse complement strand
GAGCGTCTCCTTGATAAATGACACTGGTGTAAACCGCCCAAGGTGGAAGGACGTAGGCGTTGAGAAGAGGTGTAAAACGGCTTCGCGATAATGCGGGCGGCGCACCGTAGGCGCTCGGAACTTCCTCACCAACGATCGTAATTTCTTCGCCAGCAGTGGTCTGAGCGTGGGTGCGATGATTGATGACAAGAAAGCAGAGAGAGCCAAAAGCGATTGTCCGGACCAGTCGGGGCGAGATTAGGTTTCGCATGGAAACGGGATAGTGGGCCAAAACAGGCAGGGCAAGAAAAATTACAAAAGTGTAATGTTTTTCGGACCCGCCCAAACGGATACGGGGACCGGCAAGTGATTGATAAGGAGACACTCGACACCTGCGGCAAGCGCGTCCAATTATAGGGCCAATGCGATTAAAGGAGATCCACGAAAATGGCGTGGTGATTTTCGCGCTATCGGGCGCGATCGATTTGCACTACACCGCAACACTGCGCTCTCTCTTTCAGTCGAAACTGAACAAACGTTGCCCGGCCCTAATTGTTGACCTGAGTGCGGTCGATTTCATTGATTCAACCGGGCTGGCAACCTTGATTGAATATCATCGCGATGCCGCTGCGCATGGTGGTGTTTTTAGCCTGGCCGGGATCAATGCAAATTTGAAAGCGATTTTTGACGTAGTGCAATTCGACAAGGTTCTGGCAATTTTTCCAACCGTGTCGGAGGCAAAAGCCGCGATCAAGCGGGGCCATGTTCCGCCCTACGTGGCAGATGAACCGGCGAATGGCTGAGAGGCCAAGGCGATTAGGCGGTATGTGGTTATGGCCAAAGGCGCGTGTCTCATAGGAGCAAAGCGCTGAAGTCGCAACTCAGGCAGAGTAATTGTCCGCCCACGAACTTGCCTGAAATGAGGGTCTTAAGACGAGGAATGATTAGTTCGCATCGCCATTGTTCCTACAAATTTCTTCAGCTCCTGAAAATCGATCGGCTTGGTCAGATGATAATCGAATCCAGCGTCAATGCTGCGGCGCACATCCTCCTCCATGCCAAAGCCGCTGAGAGCAATGCCCACGAGCGATTGGCGCTGTTTGGCTACGCGCATGACCTCACAGCCGTTGCCATCGGGTAGCCCGATGTCGCTGATTAATCCATCGAACTGTTCGGCCTCGAGAAGCTTGATTGCAGCCTGAACGCATTCCGCGGTCAGGACCTTGTGGCCCTGTTTACGCAGCAAGGCCGCGAGCACTCGTAGGGTCTGAGGATGATCTTCGACCACCAGCAATTGCAGGCTCTTGGCGGGTTCCCCGTTTGCAATAGAGCGGGAAACGCTCGTGATTTTCGGGCTCTCCACCGTTGCCAGACTCAGTTTAAACGAAGCGCCGCGATTTAGGCCGGCGCTGTTAACGCTGATTGCACCGCCCTGCAGTTCGAGCAGCCTTTTTGAAATCGTGAGCCCAAGGCCGAGGCCGCCAAATTTCCGGCGGATGGCGCGTTCCCCCTGCTCGAATGCGTGGAAGATTCTGTCCAGCTGTTCCGGCTCAATTCCAACTCCAGTATCGGTGATTTGGAAGGCAAAGCGCCCATCCTCATTCGTCGTGCGGATAGTGATTCGACCATTCTTCTTGGTAAACTTCACTGCATTGTTGATCAGATTCCAAAAGACCTGCTGAAGTCGGACGGCGTCGGCCCAGATATGGTGGCGGTCGGCGCCGAAGTCCACGACCAAATCCAATTGTTTTTCGAGGATGTTATCGCGCGCGATTTCAAGGCTGTTACGGAGCAGGCCATGGGCATCAACTACTTCCAGATGGAGTTCGATTTTTCCGCGGGTGATGCGCGTGAGGTCCAACAGATCATCGATTAAACGCGCTTCCAGTTGCACACTCGTGCGAATGGCAGTTACTTCTTCACGAACCTCGGGAGAGAGTTCCTCATGTTCGGCGAGATAACTCGCCGCGGCCAACGCTGGAGTCAACGGCGTCCGTAGCTCGTGACTGAGGACAGCGAGGAAGTCGTCCTTGGCTTGGCTTGCTTTTTCGGCTGCGATTTTTTCGATATTGAGCTGGCGCACCTGTTGTTCCTGCGTCTGCCTTGCTCTTTCCGCCAGCATGCGATTGGTATCGACGCGAAACAGCGTTCGTGTCGTCCACCAGATGGCGGCAAAAAACAGGACCATGAAAGTAGTGGCGGAATGGGCCGCGCCAAAGGTCGGATCGTAAAGCCCGGCTTTCTCAGCAGTTTCACGGATGGCACCGATCAAGATAGGAAGAAGAATCGCCAGAGGAATAAGCCGCCGCGCCAGCATACCGGCCGCGGTCTCGCTGACGATGATTGCCAAGGTTCCGCGGTCTGCCCGTGCCAGGAGAATGCCGGTGGCCAGAAGGAAGAAAGAAATCGAGGTCAAAAGCGACGCGGGCGTGTAAGTGCTAGTGGTGTAGAAGCCGATCAGGTAGTGCGAATAGGCCACTAATGAAAGGATCGCGATGATCGCGGTGAAGGCGCTGGCAGCCTCGGCCGGGCGAAACCCGCGAGATAATTTCCAATTCAGCGAGAGAAGGGACGCGCCGATCAAAACAAAACTGAGCGAAATTCTGGCGCCGTTGACTTCGACCAAAGAGCCATCCGCCAATGGTGGCATCATCAGCCATTTCGGGGCGGCCAGATTATGAGTGGAGAAGAGGAGATTCAATCCGCCCATGCCGATGATCGCGCCGGCGAGGAGTTGTCCAATAACGTCACGCTTTTTCGGGGCGTCGATG
>QHPM01000256.1 GCA_003219095.1 Verrucomicrobiota bacterium | reverse complement strand
CACAGCGATGTTTTTCGCATGTACCCGGAGTATTCACAAGATCGGTGATTCCGGGTTGGAGGAAGCTCCAAATGCCAGGGAATTCAATGGAAGACAGGCATCCTTGCCTGTCTCGGACGGCAGGCATGCCTGCCGATGGCCGCGAAGGCGACAAGCTGGAAGCTTGTCGGCCGAGTCAGGCTGGAAGCCTAACTTCCAAAGGATAACCTAGGTCGTTGGATATTTGGGATTTGTAATTTGAAATTTGCCTGGAGCCTGGGATTTGGGTTTTGAGATTTCCGTTTCCGCGGCATAGCCGCGCGACGGTCATTCTTCCGCCTGCTGTAAAGTCGTTCCAAAATCCTTCGCCGCGTATTCGCGGAACTTTTCTTCGAGCGTCGCGACGGTCGCAAATTTGGCGGGATAAATTCGCGGCAGCGACGTTTCGAACGGCTGATGTCGGCCCAATGCATCGAGCAACGCAAGAAAACTCGGCTTATCAGTCGCGATCAGAAAACGCACCAGCCGCTCGGATTCATCATAAAACGTTTCGACTCGATCCGACGGTGGCCGTGTTAACCGGACCAATGTTGCCAGCGGAATCATCTCCTCGGCCGCGATTGCTTCCGAATGCGGCTTGGAAATATAGCCACGTGCGCGCTGATAACTGGCATGGGCGGATTTGGAAATGTACTGCGCGATCCCTTCATTCAACCAGCACGGAATCCCGTCGGCATAGAATCGATGAAGAACGAGATGGACAATCTCGTGCCCGAGGACATTCCCGGAAAATTTTTGCTCGGGATTCCGGAAGATGAACAAACTCCCCTGCGAATGGATGCCGCCGGTCCACTTCTCCAGTTCGCCCAGACCCTGAAACTGCTGCCAATCCTCCGGACGCTCGAAAATATAAACGTTCGATTTGATATCGGTTAGCGGTTGATCGCGCTCCAATTCCTTCGCGACAACACGATAGTGAAACTCCGCTTCCACCGAGATGGGCGTCGCTACGTAGCTGTGAGCGAAATGATAAATGTAATGCTCGGTCTCGCCGTGTTTCCATTGCGTTGGATTAATGCTGAGGGCTTTTTCGCCCAAAGGATTCGGATCGCGCTGGGTTAATTCGGAAAATTCAATCTCCGGTAACGAATTAAGGCCAGTTTGCGCGATCGCTGCCGGCACGATCGAGGTGAGGATGAGAGCGAAGAAGATCGATGTCGCGCCCATCGCGTTCAGCTACAGCTAATCTTGTGCGAGAGATCGCGAACATTGTTTGGTCAAGTTCCGCACTTTGAATTCCTGGCAGCACAGGCTGCTAGTCTGTGTGGCAATCGGGCATCAAGCTGCCGAAAATTCGAGCGCACGCGGTTAGAGTCTGCAAGTGCCGGTAGCTTGCCGACGAGATCAGCTCCGGGTAACGCGTCTCGCGTGTTGGCGATCGTGTCCTCGCGATCGCGGACTTTTGGAAAAACTGTTTCGGCGAGACGCCGAAACCAACGCGCGAGACGCGTGCGCTACCCAGATCGGGGGATCAGACGCGCGAGCGCCGCCCGCTCAAACTCGAGGTTGGCTGAGGCCCGCGGCATGTCAGATCTGCTGCGCGAAGGGCAGCGATTTAATCAACTTTTTCCAGTGTTCCCGTTCCGGACGTTTTTGACCGCGATTTTCCGGTGACGCTGAGCTGGCTTGTGCTGTAGGTTGCGGTTCGACCATCTTCGTGCACCAGCAGAGTTGCCTGCACCTGAACGGTCGTGCTCGTACCGACTTTGTATGAGCGTCGGTAGATCAGCGATGGTCCCTCGCGAGAAACTGAGCCGCCAGTCATATTGCTCCAGTGGGTTTCGGTCTCGTCGACCTTCAGTTCAACTGCCGAATCCCATGTGCTTTTTGGACCGGCGCTGTGAACAATCCCACGCCACGTGCCGGCAAATAATTTCCGCGACCGCGACATCGAAGATGGCGACGCGGGTTGCGACCAGGCGGCAGTAGTCAATTGTTCCTTGGCGGGAATCAGATCGGCCACATTTGTGGGCGTGGCGCTCGGAATAGATTCGCTCGGACTAGGTGTCACCGACGCAGCCGGTGCGGGCGGCGGCGTCTCCACACTTTTTGCTACCTCAACGTCGGTTCTCGGAACACGGGTGGAAAGAAACCAGCTGCCTCCTACGATCGCCACCCCAATGACCGCGGTCGCGCTGTAAAGCAAAACTGAAGTCGCGGCTCGCTTCTTTCGGATCCGGCGAATTTTCTCCGGCGCACGAGGATTGCCCGCTTCTGAACTGAATAGGTTTACGAGTGCAATCCGGTAACCGTGTTTCACCTCACACTCCCCTAAATCATGCAGCAACGGTCGCCAACGCGCGTGATGCTCAAGATCTTCAGCCACATGTTTAGAGAGCAAAATGTGCCCCGCATCACCGCAATCCATGACACGCTGCGCGATATTGATGCCCGCCCCCGCAACGTTTGTCTTGTTGTTGACGTCGGTGACTTCACTTACAGGTCCGCAGTGAATTCCCATTCGAACAGAGAATGGCAGGCTTCGGCTTCGCAACGCCTGGCTGATCTGCAGTGCGCACTGCGCCGGCGATTCCGGACTGTCTCGGAAGACCAGGGCCATTCCGTCTCCCGTCGCTATTCGTACCAACCTGTGCTTTTTCTCAGCGACACGAAACTGCTCGGTTCCCTGCACGAGCTCATTCAGCTCACGAAATAACCGCGTCTGCTCGTTAATGAGCAGCTTTGAGTAGCCCACTACATCGATGAACAAGACATGCCCGATTCGGAATCTGACATCAGGAGTCGTTTCCGTGGGCATGGACGGCTTTGGCAGAATATCAAGCCGACGCAATGGCGGGAAGTTTTCTTTTGACTGGATATCAGCAACCCCTCTGGACCACGCCTGGCGATTAGACTTCTTCGGCGTTAGTTAACCCAAGCGCCTGCACGGTAGCTTCATCTATCGCTGCCGTGAGTTCAAGGTTATGATCGCGTTGATACGCGGCGAGTGCATCTCGCGTCTGCTGGCCAAGCTGACCATCAATCTCCCCGGCGTAGTAACCTTGATCCTGGAGGGCCTCCTGAATGTTCACTACTACCTGGTCAGGCGGCAGGTTCGCGTACGCGAAAATCGGGCCATCATAGACGTACCCTGAATAGACCGGATCATAACCCCACGCTGGGAACCAGTAGCCGCCGTCCCAGTACCAGTTACCGCCCCAGTAGTTACCGCCGACGAAGACTACTCGATTATAATGTCCCCGCCACCATCCACGGTCATGCCA
>QHPM01000255.1 GCA_003219095.1 Verrucomicrobiota bacterium | reverse complement strand
GGTACCGCTCGTTAACTCAAGCGCTGAGAATCAGTTTCAGAAATCGACTCTATTGCAGCCTAAGCAGAGCTTCTCTAACACGTTCGCCACCTGAGGAACTTACTCTTCTTCTGTTCTATCCCCCAGATGACAGAAAACAATCATCGTCAAGTAAACGTTCAATCATATTACACATGAAATCTTTATTTCGTTCATCTAGCTTAGCTTATTTGAAATCCGTGCTTTTAATTGTTCAGCTGGCCTTCTGCTTTGGCGGTCCAGTTTTGGTCCAAGCGGGTCAAAGAGATTCCTCTACCGGATCTATCCAAGCAGGACTGAACGACCAATCCGAATTACGTCAGGGCTATCTGCTGGTTTATTCGGCTACCGATCGAGTCGATGACGGAGGCACATTCTATTAATGTAGAAAACCACATTTCACGGAGTGACGAAATTCCCGCGCTTGTGACGCTACCAGCCGGATCTTATACCATCGAGGTTCGATCAGAGAACCACGGTTACATTCGACCGCCCATTACCGCAGGCCGGCGAACGATTCTCGATCCGGACGAGGCACAAACGTACTTACACAAACGGTTCGCTCGACCCAGGGATCCGCGACGCGTGGCGAAAGCAGGCACCGCACGAGTTCAAGTTTCCTTCGCAAACTATTCAATCTTACGAAAACTCGGATGAACTCTGAAGTGAGAAACGAATTTGACGTAAAGTACGAGGATCGCATCCAGAAAATCCGCGAAGCAGCCGCCGCCGCTACAAAACAATTAGATCAATTGCGTTCCGCGACGATCGCGCCAGAAGCGTTCGATGCTCAGGTGGCGCGGATTGCAGAACAGAACCTATACCGTTACGGGTGCGATCTTATTGTTCAGCGAACGGCTGATGGGGCAACGCGATTCCTGATCGAGGTCCAGAGCACTGGGAAAAGATACGATTTAATCAAGAGTTTTTTCCATCGTCATAACGGATTGATACCGACAGCCGACGCCTGACTTAGTGTTCTGGACCTTGAAGTCACGCCGTCGCAGCCGGTAGAAAAGATTCTGCGGGGCCAGTAGCCGCGGTCACCAACTTCGTAGCAGGACAGGTAGTAGTTTTCTCTAGCAGTAACTCGGATCCTGAGCAGTGGATCCTTTCTTGAGTAAACATCCGCGCATAACGTTGCGTTGCGGTATGCCAGGACCTTCTGGCTGTTTTCTTTTGCCAAGCACCTTCTTACAGAGTGGGAATATTACCTATTCAGGATGGTATGCATAACTGAAGGCAATTTTACCGATGACTATGAACTCGGAAAAGAGTGAGAATGGTTCAGATAGTAGCAACGGCCGTACTCTAAAAATCCAAGTGGCGGCTGCTGGTACATTAAAGGAATTAGGCCAACTACGTTCAACCGATCCTGTCAGCCAGGAAGCGCGCAACTTTGGGGTCGCCCGGAACGCTTACAAACCATTGCAAACGGAGGAACACGATTTGGTTGTTCAACGCAGGCGAAATGACTTAGCCCGCCTGCTTATCAAAATCCGGAGAGGGGAGGCTGGATACGCTCAAGTTAAAAGGTTTTTCGATGAGAATCAGGGATTGCATCAAGAAACAGAGGGCTGACTTATGACCCTCGATCTTATAGGAAAGAAGGTCATTGTAGTCAACGGGAAACATTCCATCGGGCGCGCCATTGCGGAAGCAGTGGCGCGTGAAGGAGCCGACGTAGTGATTTGGCTGCGGAACGGCGATCATGAGCTGAACGAAGCGAAACTATTGTCAACAACACAGCTGAAAGTCGTACCACAGCAGTCTAATGGAGCAGCGCCAATCTCGCCCTGGCGCCAGGCGATGACCCTTAAATCTTATTGGTGATCCAGTTGGATAACGCCAAGATCTCACGTCTCAAAGATTCTTTGGAATAAAAACGCGCCGGATCGGTTAGGAAAGGGCGAGAGAACAAACCTGCCTGAAACATAAATAAACCCAAATCTAAGTAAACCTAAGTAATAAACCCATTCTATGCAATCTGATACTCATTACTTCCAACATAAAAGCGCCAAAGAAGTCACAGGATCATCGCAATTAGCGGCCCAGGTCTCAGCGCCCAATCGCCTCGCCCGGCGAACCTTTCTAAAAAATGTCGGGCTAGGCGCAGCTCTTCTCGCGCCAGGCGCCGCTTTACTGAGCAGTTCGGCCAAGGTATTGGCAAAGAACGGAAATGAAAAGGAGAAGAACGCTCTTACCCGTGGAGATGTTGCGATCCTTCAGCTCCTTGCTGCCGCTGAATTGATCGAAACCGACTTGTGGAAGCAATACAACGAACTGGGAGGAGTAAATGCTCCCGATTCAGGCTATAAGGCTGGCCTGGTTATTCTTGATGGCGATCAGCCTCAGTATATCGCCGACAATACCGATGATGAGATCAGTCACGCGGCTTTCCTGAATGCCTATTTGAAATCGAAGGGCGAGCAGGAGGTTGACCTGAGCCACTTCGCCACCTTGGCGCCTAGCCAAGTCTCCTTCGTTCCGCAAACTGGGAGGCTGACGAACCTAAAGCAACTCAGTGTGGATACCAGCTGGTGGACCCGATACCGCAGCACCACCAACCCCGATTTCGGTGCGACCTTCGCCAACGCGGTCCCGAGTTTGCATATTGGACAGCATACGGCAATTCCGCGAAACAATAATGAACTGGGCGATCCCAACAATCCCAGTGACCACGTCAAGGCAATCGCTTTCAGCGCGGGATTTCACTTTGGTTTTATTGAGCAAGGTGGCACCAGCCTCTACGCCACCCTGGCGCAAAAGGTAACCAGCCTGGAGATTCTACGGATCCTTATCAGCATCGGCGGATCTGAGATCATGCATTTCCAGACCTGGCAGGACAAGGCAGGCAATGCCACTCCATTGACTGACTTCGATCCAATCAATAATTCAAGGGTGACATTTAAGGATTTGACTACAGGGCAGCCGGAGAAGTTGCAAGCCAACCTGATCATGCCCGAGCCGTGCGAATTCATCAGTCCAGACCTGCCTCCGTGTGCCATTATTCGGCCGACCGGTCCTGGACAATTAGACGCAAGAGGTGCTATCAACAGCTTCATTGAAGACGGCCTTTTTCGGGGGCAATCGTCTCAATTTATGCAGCTAATCACTTCTCTAGCCCGCGCTGCGGACGCAGCGGAGAGAGAAAACGGTGACTGACGGTAACTTCCCGCTTTCAAACGCCGCGCTCCAGGCCCATGCCTGAGCGCGGCGTTTTAGCAAAGACAAGCGTCGGGAAACCGAGCGCAAAGCGAGAAGTAGGGAGCAGCGGCACAAGGATCCACGATTGGCAGCCTCACCGCCGAAGATCCCGGGAATAAAATCGGGGGGAGTCGGTAAGCACAGGTGTAAGGCAACCTATCAAAAAACAATCCAAGTCAAAAACCAATACTATGTCCGATTATATCTCTCACGACCACGAACACGACGGGATCGATCGCCGCGGCTTTCTTCAATGCATGGCTTGGGCCGGCACTGGCCTTCTTTGGACCGTTAGCGGCGGCGTCCTCGCATCAAAAACCCTAGCCCAAATCGCGAAGGCCGGAAACTCATTGCCGTCGGCTACGGATCTCAGCTTTCTCCAAATCAGTGACAGCCACATCGGCTTCAGCAAAGAAGCTAACAAAGATGTGACTGAGACCTTCAAGATTGCTCTCGATCGCATCAACGCAATGCCCACTCCGCCTTCTTTCCTCATCCACACTGGAGACATCACTCAGCTCTCAAAGCCGGAGGAGTTCGACACGTTTGATCAAGTGCTCAAGAGCTGCAAGACCAAGGATGTATTTTATGTC
>QHPM01000254.1 GCA_003219095.1 Verrucomicrobiota bacterium | reverse complement strand
GATTTGTCGGATCGCGGTGCGTATTCGTGATGCAAACAATGGATTCGTCATCCCAGTCGAGCACGCTATCCAGCAGACACATTGAGCCGGCGTGTGGAATCAGGGTGCGGATTTCGGCTTTTTCGATCGGAGCATTCATGCAGGCGCGGAATTGAGGGCGTAATTGCAATGCAAATTGGAGGGCTGTTTCGGTGAAACACCGATTCCTTTGAATGGCGTCTGACCCAGACGCCGTTCAATCACTACAGTCAACCGGCAAGATGCCCCTTGGCCACACCGCCAAGATGGCTGTGCTACGGCCGTGGGCTTAATCCCAAAATGGATAAAAATTAAACCAATTGTAAGGGGCAAGCCGGGCGTAGTACTCGAGACGGTTGACATAACGCTGTGTCCAATGCTGGATGTCTTCGGCGCGATGGTCGCGATTCAGGATTATTTCCTTGGCGAATCGCTCGAAACAAATTTCGTAGCGGTTGCCTCCGCGATAAAGGCCAAAGAACAGGATGACGGGACAATGCATCATGGCCGCAATTAGAATGGCTCCGATCGGAAAAGTTGCGGGCGCGCCGAGGAATTGACATTGCGCGGTCTTACCATCACTTGTCGGCCGGTCGCCCAAGGTTCCAACCAGAAAGCCTGCATCCAGGCTTTCTTTTACTTTGAGTAATGTATCCGGGCGATCCGGGACGATGACGGTACTGGCGATCTCCGGGTTAAGCGCGTCAAGAAAGCGGGTGATGTTTTCATTATGGACAACGTCCATCAGGACTTTGAGCGGAAATTCTGCGCGCGTTACGCCGAGCGCGCGCAACACTTCGAAGCTACCCAGATGTGAGCCCAAAAGAATGCAACCCTGGCCGCTTTCGACTTGCTGATGGAGTATTTCACGGTGATGAAATTTGATCTCGAAGTGCTGGAAAGCGCCGGTAAGCAAATAGACTCGGTCGAGGATGGTCGCGGCGAAGAAATGAAAATGGCGAAAGACATGCCACCAGTGGGCGGGACGGCCGCGCAGGCGCTTTAGATATTGATAGGATACACGTCGGGCGGTGTGCGCGCTGATGACGAAGTAAAGCGTAGCTGGATATAGTAAGAGCCTTGCCGCCCAGCGCCCGATGGCCACGGCAGTCCAATGAATCAACCGGACCATGGCGGGCGTGCCGCGCTCCGGCAGATCCGTCCAACGTCGGGTGTGCAGGGTTTTGTCGGCCATCACCGTCACGTCTCATAATTACATGGAGGGGCGAGCTCGTGCGAGCCCGCCAATGCTCTTTTCTTGCACATGCACTTTACCTTTCACTTACAAAGTTTTCTTAAGGGCAAGTGAATGTGTCAGTGCCGGCGCTGCGGCGAAGCGACGGAATCTCGCCCTACCAATCCATTCTCCGCGAAAATTTTACTGGGAGGGCGACCCTCTGCGGAGCCGCAAGCACTACGCTTTCCGCTGCCCGCAAATCGCGCCGGTGAAGAAATGGGGATAGATTTCGCGAATGCCATCGAGCGCTGGTTTTACTTCCGTGTGCTCGAAGCCGGCTCGTCTGAAGGCGCGCCGCCACTGATCCGCGGTGAGAAAACCGGGATTAGGTCGAAATTCCGGATCGACATCAACGTCGGTGAAGCTATCCAGGATTTGAAACACCAATTCCGGATACATAGGTTGGTTGAGGTAGGGGCGCACGCACTCACTGATTATTAGAGAGCCATCTGGCGCGAGCGCCTCACGAGCTTGACTTAAACTGAACAAAAGATCCTTGGCGACATGCAGCACGTTGACGCCATAAACGAGGTCGAACTCGCCGCGCGCAATCCCCTGAATTTCCCAGGCTGAGTTCATGTCGAGAGTGCCCCATTCAAGCGGCAGATTGGAATATTGCTGCGATAGTTGACGTTGGCCGCGGCGCCGGAAAAATGCATTTGGCTCTGTAATGTGGTAACGCTCCAGGCGGGAAAGAAGGCCGCGTTCATTTAGGTAGCGAAGCAGAATCTCGCTGGCACTGCCGGCCCCGGCGCCGATCTCCAGGATTCGAAAGCTGGGTCGAGTAGTCAGATAGTTACTGGCTACTACTGCACCGAGCCAGTTATTTACGGCATAAGTTAAATTGTTATTGTGAAAGTAGTTTAGCCATAAGGTTATTCCCTGCGGTAGGAACAGCCCTTGTTCACCATTTTGCTTTCCACCGGCGACAAGCGGGTAAAGGCTCGCGGCATAATCGAGCAGGTCCAGAGTCGACGCATTCGCGCCATCAATCTCAAGGGCGATCGCGCGCAACTCGGCGCATTGCGGTTGCCACGGTGAACAAAGCAAACGGTAGGAGCGTTCCGAATTCTCCGTTTCTATCCCGATGCAGCCGGTTTCAACCACTCGCTCTAAAAGCCAACCTAGAGTGGAGCGAAACCGCGTTGGGAACGAAAGAGTATCACAAAGGTCGCTGGCTGATCGCGATCGATCAAGTTGCTCGAGAACATTCAATCTCCCGAGCAGATCGATCGCGAGATCGATACTATAGCGCTCCATCAGCTCGATGCTTTGATAGAGGCTTTCGTTAAATAACGACGGCGGATAATCTTCGAGCCAGCGCGCCAGACGCGGATCGCGAGGATGAAGATTAAATACAGGCGCCGCAACTGATCTCAAGGCGACCTTCAACTACCATGCGCCCGTCCAATCGGCAGCAAAAATCGATCTGATTTCCGGCACTATTTGTCGAATCGAAACCGATAATAAATGATTCTCCGGGTTTGATTGGGG
>QHPM01000253.1 GCA_003219095.1 Verrucomicrobiota bacterium | reverse complement strand
TTCGTTTGCCTCTTCGACATCCACATTGTGATTCAGTCTGAGTCCTTCCCCGGTCTTCCATTCCAACGAAGCAAAAATCAAACGATCCCGACCGACCGGTCCGCCGAAAAATACTGGGACTTTCTCCAAGGCGTTCAGCGGCGTTTCCGATACCACTTCGCTCACTTTTTTTTCGAGGGGCCGATTCAAAATCACGCCGAGCGCGCCCTCATCGGCGGTGTGAGCCGAAATGAACAAGACGGCGCGTCGAAAATTTGGATCAAGCATGCTGGGATGCGCCACCAGCAACGAACCAGCGTAACTTTCTGCTCCCTCCTGAGGTAACTCGCGCACGATTTTATGTAAAAGCGCCAGCGCATGTCCGCAAGTTCAGGGGCACTCCGCCCCGTCATCCCGAGCGAAAGTCGAGGGATCCCGCCGCGGAAGCTTAACATTATGGGACCCTCGACTGCGCTCGGGATGACAATTGCTAATTTTTCACTCGGGAGAGTCGCCGATTGTGCATTTCGTAAATGGTATCAGCTGTAATTTCATCGCGCCACGGCATCGCGGTAGCTGTGACCAGCTTCTGCGAATCTGTTGGCAAACTATCGAGCAATGCGTTGCGGCGTTCCGGATCGAGCTCGCCGAAAATGTCGTCAATCAAAAGCAATGGCGCTTTTCCCCCACTCGACTTTTTCAGCCCGTCCGACTGCGCGATTTTCATTGCCAGTGCGATTGTCCGCTGTTGTCCTTCCGAGGCAAATTGCGCCGCCACTAAATCGTCGACCAGCAATTCAAGATCGTCGCGATGCGGACCGACAATTGTCTGACGTAAACGGATTGATTCACGATGCGACCGCTCGAGGTCGCCACCGAAATCGTCGCCGGCGCCGGGAAGAAATCGGAGCGCAAATTTCTCGCGACCGCCGCTGATTCGCTGGTAAGCCTGCATCGCCAGCGGAGCGAGCATTTTCGCTAATTCGGCGCGCAAACGTAGCAGCACTCGACCATGTTCAATTAGCGGGGCGTCGTACGCTGCTACTTCACGCGCGCGCGGCAGCGGCGACTTCAAGAGCGCGTTACGCGCGCGCAAGGCACGTTCGTAAGCCCGCAACGCTGGCCGATAACTTCCATCGATTTGCGCACCAAGGAAATCCAGGTAACGGCGCCGCCCTTCCGATCCACCGCGCACCAGTTCGATGTCGGCATTTGCCAGCGAAACCACGCGCCCGATGCGCAAGTATTCGCCCAATGTTCTCTGCTCGACTTCATCGAACTTTACCCGGCGCCGCAACGCGCTGTAGCGAAACTCAAGTTGATGCTCCTCGAATTTGCCGCGGACTTCGAAAAACTTCTTACCGATTTGGATCACCGGCGCGAGCGAAGAAGAGCGCTGCGATTGCAAACGCAGAAGAACGCAGGCCGCTTCCAATATCGTAGTTTTTCCTTCGCCGTTCGCGCCGAGAAACAAATTGAAAACCGGACCGATATCGAGCGATACGCCTTCGAAACAACGGAAGTTGCGCAACCGCAAATTCGTCAGCATTTAGAGAAACTTTCCGATGACTTTCGTGTTTTAGCGTGTTTGTCAGGCAACTCTGCCGCTGCAATCACCAGGCAAGATGCGCGGGCTTGAAGTGACATACATACGCATGTCATCCGGAGCGCAACCTAGTTCGGCACCACTAACCATCTTTGAGAGGTCCCTCGGTCCGGGCCGGACTGGCGTTGTTTTGCGCGGGCTCGGGATGACAGCGCACACCGCGGCGACGCCCCGCCTTAAAGCGTGACCAGTTCAAGCCGGCTTTTCATTTCCGCCGGGACGCGATCCCGATGATAAAAATTTCCGCTGATCGGCGTGATATCCGCCGGCTGTAATCCAACCGCAGCCGGAATGAAATTATCATTGCAGAAAATGCCATTGGTCGGGTCCAGCCCAACCCACCCCGCGCCGGGTAAAAAAACTTCCGTCCACGCATGCAACGAACCTTCGGCGCGACGAACTTCTCCACCTGCTAAATATCCGGAAACGACTCGCGCTGCCAGACCGAGGTCGCGCAGAATTTCCGCCAACAAGACCGCGGTATCGCGGCAAGCGCCCCGTTGCCGGCGCAATGTTTCGACCGGCGATTGAGCCGCGCCTTCTTCGCGGCGCTCATAGGAAATTGTTTGGTGAAGAGTCTTCGTTAATTCCACCAACGTTGCCACCGTTTCTCGCGGCGATTCCTGCGACGGCGGCCTCCAGCCGGGCAACGAAATGGATTCGCCCGTTTGGCGTTTGCAATAAGCGCAAATAATCGAGGCGATATCTTCCTCATAGTTAAAGGGTATTTGGACAGCGCGACGAGACAGAACAAAATCGAAAGGATTTTTTTTGGCCGCCTGCACATCCAAGGCAAGCCGCAGCTCCAGCATTTCCGACGGCTGATCGAAAAAACAGGAGGCCACGACATTATCGAAAACATCGCGTCCAAAGCGCACCGTCGTTCCCGGTTTGGTTTGAAACTCGAGCCGGGTTATCTGTAGAAACCGATCGGTCCGGGGAAACAGACGCACGTCGTGCGGAGAGAACCTGACCGCCCGATCGTAGCGGTAAATTGTTTCGTATCGAATCCCGATTTTCACCTGGTGGATTATGGCATCTAGACAGACCGAATGCATTTAGGCTAAAATTTTGTTGCGGGCCGCGCCAAGCTCATCTACTGGACACGAAGCTTTCCAAGATTGTTCTGGGGGGAACAGCCGCCCTTCGCGTCCTTTCGGGCGTGGGGGGCGGTACTTCCTTCTGATGACGGTGCCGCCATCTTTTTCCCGACATTTCAATTGGACGCTGGCGTTCACCATCATTGGGCTGAGTACGATCGCCGCGGCACTTTTTATCTTTAACCGCTGTGCCGCCCTGCCCGGACGCGCGACCAAAGAAACGGTCGACCAAATGGAGCGGGTCGGGCGCGATTTGCGTGACGCGATTGTGCAGATCACACAATTGCAACCGCGCGTCACCATCAACAATCGCGTTTATTTTGAACAAACGTCACCGATTGCTGAGTTGGCGTTAATTTCCCAAAAACTCGAAGTCGAGCACGAGTTCCTCCACACTTGGGCCGGAAGCACCAAACGCCTGCGTTTGCACGGGACCTATACCGCTAAAGCTGGCTTCGATTTGCGTCAGGAATTCAATGTTACCGTTACACCAGAAGCGACCATCGTTCGTTTGCCGCACGCACAAATTCTCGGTCTCGAACAAAACGCTGTCGAATTGCTGGCCTACGAGAATGGCTTTTGGAATCCAATTTCTGGCGCTGACGTGCAAGCGGAGTTGGTTACGCTCGGCAAACTTGCGCGCGATCGCGCCGCCGCGCGAAGTCTTTCGGCCGAAGCCGAAGATTCGTTTCGGACACAACTAAAAGGCCGTATTGGCAACACGCCACCGGTGCAGGTGATTTTTTACCCGGCACCGAGGTCCGATTGATGCGCCTTTCCGCCGGCGCGGTTGCGGGTTAGAACATCTCGCCATGTCGCTACGGAAAAAACCGCTGCTTGCATTGGGTTTTGTTCTGCTAGCGCTCGTCTTCTTGAGCTT
>QHPM01000252.1 GCA_003219095.1 Verrucomicrobiota bacterium | reverse complement strand
CCGGTCGGATGCGCCAGCATCGTCACGAAAGGATTGGAAATTGCGCGGATCACGCGCTTGGTCATATCCGCTTCGCTTAGATTAAATGTCGAATGCACCGAAGCGACAACGAAATCGAGCTGCGCCAAAATCTCATCATCGAAATCGAGCGAACCGTCGCGCAAAATGTCGCATTCGATGCCGCTGAAAACACGAATGTCGGGCAGTGTCCCTTGCAATTTTCGAATCTGCGCGCGCTGCACTTTCAGCCGGGCGGAATCGAGTCCGTGCGCCTGCACCGAGCTGCGGCTGTGATCGGCGATGCCGATATATTCGAAGCCAAGCTCCTGCGCAGCCGCCACCATTTCCTCGAGGGAATTGTGCCCGTCGCTGGCGGTGGTATGGCAATGAAAGGTACCGCGCAAGTTCTCCAGCTCGATTAGGCGCGGCAATTTCCCTGTTTCCGCCGCTTCGAATTCGCCACAGTTCTCGCGTAGCTCCGGCGGAATGAAATCAAGCCCGAGGGCGCGATACAATTCCGGTTCGTCGCGAATGGTCGGGATTTTGACCGCTGCAATTGACCGCGCCTGTCCGCGTATAGCTTTCTTGCTATTCTTAATGGGCGATTCGCGTGAATCGCCCCTACCTTTATTTTCCGGATGCGGCGCGGGCCCAAGCCGGTATTCGTTCAAGGTCCAGCCGCGGTTGAGCGCGCGATTTCGCATCACGATATTGTGCTCCTTGCTGCCGGTAAAATAATTCAGAGCGAAGGGGTATTCGGCATTTGTCACCACCCGCAGGTCGCATTGAATTCCCGATTTTAATCGCACGCTCGTCTTGGTCGGGCCGCGCGCGATCAAGCCCTCCACAAATGGATGGGCGCAAAGAAATTCGGTGATGGCATCGGGAGATTTGCTGGCAACGATGAAATCGAGATCGCGCACGACTTCCTTGCGACGGCGAAAACTTCCCGCCACGCTCACTTGCAGCGCATCCTTATGCGCGGCCAAATCGCTTCGCAGTTGCTCGGCCTCAGCGGCAATCTCTCCGAATTGAAAAGAGCCGGCGTGCTTCGCCCGATTAGCAATGGCGTTACAAATTTTTGTCTGCGTCGTTTCGCCGAACCCAGGCAGCTCCGCCACCCGCCCCGATTCGCAGGCCGCTTGCAGATCCGCGATGGAGCTGACTTTTAGCTGTTCGTAGAGCGCCTTGATTTTTTTCGCGCCCAGACCGGAAATGGAAAACAGTTCGAGAATGGCGGATGGAAATTCTGCGCGCAATTCGTCGAGGAATTTAAGCCCACCGGTAGTCGCCAGTTCACTGATTTTTGCCGCGATCGCCTTCCCGATCCCGGGGATCTTTTCCAGCGTCTCCTGATTTTGCAGATCGGTAAAGCTGGCGCCGAAAGCTTCGATCGAGCGAGCGGCATTTTGATAGGCGCGAATCTTAAAAGGATTTTCTTCTTTCAATTCCAGCAGCGTTGCAATTTCCTCGAGCGCTTCGGCAATTTGTTCCTTGGTCGTCATGTTCGGCAGAACGGCAATTTCCGCGTAAAATTTGCCCTCCGCAAAATGGTTTGTTCCCCTCGAATAATCAGACTGGCTGCGCTTTTCACGGCGCCGAGTTTTTCCTCAATGGGATGTGGTAAAATCGAAGGTGGATAGGAGCGGCTTTAGCGCTCTGTTCCTGCGCCTCCGCATAATCCAACAACCACAACCGGTCATCCCGAGCAAAGCCGAGGGATCCCGTTGCGAAAACTCTAAGGCAACTTCTGCGGGATCCCTCGACTGACGCTCGGGATGACGGTGGTTACAGCCGGCCGCGTTTCCGATAAAATTCGTAGCGCTGCAAAACGCTCGCGACGTAGTTGCGCGTGCCGGGGAAATCGATGTTTTGGCGAAAAGCCCGGTCCGACATTGTCGCGGTCGGGTCGTTGTTGGCCCAGCGCTGGGCCCGGCTCGCCCCGGCATTGTATTCCGCGAGCGCGAAAACGGCCGGCTTTTTTTGATGCTCCCAATGTTGAAAGGACCGGTGTAAATACCAAGCACCGGCTTCAAGATTTGTTTTCGGGTCGAGCAGATCGTCCGCGTGAAAATTTGCGACCTGGTTTTCGCGTGCCCATTCTCGCGCGGCCCGCTCGCTTACCTGCATCAGACCGCGTTCCCCGGCGCTGCCGATTTTCCGCGGATCAAAACGGCTCTCGCGCCAGACTACTGCTTTCACCAGCATCGGATCGAGCTCGTGTTCGCCCGCGACCGTGCGAATGAGATTATCAAACTGATGAAAACGCGCCGGACTAATCCACTCGTAAGCGGTGTAGATGACGTCACCGGAACGAAAAGCAAGAAGAAAGAAGCCGGCGGCAATCGCCAGACCGAGACAAATGATTAGCTTGAGTAGAAACCGGAACATCAATGCCGCGTAACCATGCACAGTAATTTTGCGCGCGTCATTATCGATCGCGCCATTCGCCGCGAATTAGACTACGCCATTCCGGATTCGTTGAGCGCACGCGTCGGGGTTGGGGCGCGAGTGCGGGTGCCGTTTCGCGACCGACGGGCGCTCGCCACAGTGGTGGCATTGCTTGAAGAAACGGACGCGAAAGGAATTCGCGAGATCGAAGCGGTCATCGGCGAAGGCCCGACCTTGAGCGAGCCGCTGCTCGAGCTGGCGCGCTGGATTTCGAGTTACTACTGCTGCCCAATCGAAGGGGTCATGCGCAGTTTGTTGCCGCAAGTGATTCGGCGGGCGGAAGTCGGTTGGAAAAAACAGCAGTTCGTCGAGATCGGATCAACTGCGTCAGGCGAGGCCATCGACGCGCTTCGGCGTCGTGCCCCGCGCCAGGCGGAATTGCTGGAAGAGCTTGGCAAGTTGAAGGGGCCGGTTCCGGCCGCGGAAATTTTACGGAAGCTTTCGCTCAATGCTTCTACGCTGAACGCGCTGGCAAAACGCAGTCTCGTCAAAATTAGCGAGCAAACGGTCGCGCGCGATCCACACGCTGATGAAAAATTCATCGCGAATCCGGAAATTACGCTCAACGACGAGCAGCGCGTGGCCTTTGCAAAAATCGCGCTCGCCATTTCATCGCCGGAAAAGGCCAAACCGATTTTGCTGCATGGCGTGACCGGCAGTGGGAAAACAGAAATCTATTTGCAAGCCATTCGCGAAACCCTGGCGCGAAATCGCACTGCCATTGTGCTGGTGCCGGAAATTTCGCTGACCCCGCAAACGGTCGAACGTTTCAAAAGTCGTTTCGCCGAATCGCAGGAGGACGTGGCAGTTT
>QHPM01000251.1 GCA_003219095.1 Verrucomicrobiota bacterium | reverse complement strand
ATGCGAGATTCTCGACAATCAACCGGAACGATCAACTGATTTTCTGAGGTCCCTCAATCACTAGCTGCTCTACCCGCCGGCGATTGCGCCCATGATGAAGAGAGGCTCTGCCCCTTTTGCAATCGGATCGGGCAGGGGAGCTTCAAGTGGTTGGTGCGAGACGTCTTCGCCGCACGCGAAAAACCGGACGAGAGGGCGGCGCTTGTGCGTCTCGTGATCGCGGATGGTGCCGCGCAACACTGGGTATTTTGCTTCAATTGCATCGAGAACAGAGCCCAGCGTTGCCGAATCATTAAGATCGACGGTTACTTCGTCGCCGACGCGCGCCAAGGTGCGGAGATGATGAGGGAGGACGATGCGAATCATATTCCAAATTCTAAATCCGAAGCACGAAACAAATCTCAAATACGAAAACCTAAAATGCTGCAAAGCAAATCAGCGTCGCGTTTTCAGATTTTTCGCGCTTTGTAATTCAAATTGATTTCGGATTTCGGACTTCGATGTTCGGGCTTTTTTATCTTTACTTGAGGGTTTGTACTTCCACCGATAAAACCGCCGGAAGATCGCGCACGATTGGGTTCCACGAATCGCCGCCGTCCGCCGATCCGTAAACCTGACCTCCGGTTGTGCCGAAGTAGATCCCGCACGGATCGAGCGAATCAACCGACATGGCATCGCGCAACACGTTCACATAGCAATCGCGTTGCGGGAGACCTTTGGTGAGTTCTTCCCATTCGTTGCCGCCAGTGCGACTACGATAGACGCGCAATTTACCGTCCGGCGGAAAATGCTCCGAGTCACTTTTGATCGGGACGACGTAAATCGTTTCCGGGTCGTGGGCGTGGACGTCGATCGGAAATCCAAAATCACTCGGCAGATTGCCGCTGACTTCGTGCCACGAGTCGCCCGCGTCGTCGCTCCGCATCACGTCCCAATGTTTTTGCATGAACAACGTTTTGGGTCGCGACGGATGCATCGCGATGCGATGAACACAGTGGCCCACCTCGGCCAGCGGATCGGGAATATATTGCGAATGCAAGCCGCGATTGATCGGCTTCCACGTCTGGCCGCTGTCATCAGTCCGGAATGCCCCCGCCGCCGAGATTGCGATAAACATCCGTTTCTCGTTAGCGGGATCGAGAAGAATGGTATGCAAACACATCCCGCCCGCGCCCGGCTGCCATTTCGGCCCGGTGTCGTGTTTGCGCAGTCCGGACAACTCCTGCCATTTTCCGCCGCCGTCTTTCGATTCGAAAAGCGCGGCATCCTCTACGCCGGCGTAAACGTGATTGGGATTACCTAACGAAGGCTCAAGGTGCCAAACCCGCTTGAACTCCCACGGGTGCTGCGTGCCGTCGTACCATTGATGGGTGCCAGGCACACCGTCGTAAACGAACTTGTTGCTCTCGCCCATCGGCATTCCCTGCGGATTTGTTGCCGGCCCGCCGCCAGGCGTGTTCCACGTTTTGCCGCCGTCATCGGAGCGCTGGATAATTTGTCCGAACCACGCGCTCGTTTGTGACGCGTAAATCCGATTCGGATCAGCCGGCGATCCCTTCATGTGATAAATTTCCCAACCGGCAAAGTGTGGTCCGTCCACCTTCCATTTTTTGCGTTTCGCGTCTGATGTCAGGACGAAGGCGCCCTTACGTGTTCCAGCCAATACTCGTATTCCGCTCATTGTTTACATCTCCAACGGCGGATTTCGTGGATCAAGCCCTAAATGAAACATCAAATTTCATCGGGAATTCGGTGCCCGAATTCCGTCGATGCGGAATCGCACCGGCCTCGTATGATTTCGTCATGAAAACTTCGAACTTTCGCATCGTTGCTCTTTCGACCGAGGTGGCGCAGGCAGCGCGGCGTGCGGCCGCGAATGGCGCCCCTGACCACGCGATCATTGTCGCGGACTCGCGAGACGGTTTTCCCTGTCGTCACTGTCTGCGATTCGCGCAGTCCGGCGAGCGGGTGATTCTGTTCCCATACAAGGCGATTCCGGATGGGCATCCGTATTCCGAAAGCGGACCGATCTTCGTCCACGCAGAACCCTGCGAACGCTACGGTGAGACAAGAAAATTCCCGACGGACTTTCGACGGGGCCGCGTGCTGCGGGCTTACAATTCAAACTACGACATGATCGATGCCGAAGTAGTGAATGGCAACGAGCCGGAAGCAGTGATTGAAAAGTTTCTCCAAAAACCCGAGACTGCTTTCGTGGATGCGCGCAGCGTGACTCGCGGCTGCTACACTTTTCGTATTCAACCTTATGAAAACGCCTGAACTTCTCCCGCCGCCAGACACAATGTATCGCGCTTTGGTCAATCGCGACCCGAGCTTTGAAGGTATTTTCTACGCCGGGGTGCGAACGACCGGAATCTTCTGCCGGCCGACCTGCACCGCAAAAAAACCGGAGCGTGTAAATGTAGATTTTTTTGCGACTTCGAGTGAAGCGTTGCATAGCGGTTATCGCCCCTGTCTACGCTGCCATCCGATGGATCCGGATCAGTCGCCACCAAAGTTGATTACACGATTGCGGGAGGAAGTAGATCGAGCACCGGGCGGTCGCCTAACCGATAAGGAACTCGCCGCCATGTCCATTGATCCCTCAACCGCGCGACGTCAGTTCAAGCGTCATTATGGAATGACTTTCCAGGCCTATCACCGCGCCCGCCGGATGGGCCTCGCTTTGCGCGAGGTGCGGAAAGGGGAGCGCGTGGGCGAAGTGAGAAATGGAAGTGGCTTTGAATCAGAAAGCGGTTTCCGTGATGCCTTCACCCGCATTTTTGGGGAGCCGCCGATAGCTGCGAAAAGGCAAGGCGGTTTGTTTGCCGAACGCATCGAAACGCCGCTCGGTGCGATGCTGGCGATTGCGGACGATGAAGGACTTCGCTTGCTGGAGTTCGTCGATCGGCGTGCCATGGAACGCGAGCTGTCGATCTTGCGGAATCGATTGCAGACTAATGTCGTTCCCGGCGAACATCGGCATCTCGATGCGATGCGCTCACAACTGGCCGATTATTTTTCGGGAAAAAACCTCGAGTTCGATGTTCCACTGGCGCCGGTTGGTTCGCCATTTCAACTTCGTGCCTGGGAACTATTGCGTTCCATCCCAACCGGTGAAACGCGCTCTTATTCCTGGATGGCGAGAAAACTCGGCGATGTCGAAATGCGTCGGGCCGTCGGTCGCGCCAATGGCGAGAAC
Source organism: Verrucomicrobiota bacterium (assembly GCA_003219095.1). Classification (GTDB taxonomy): domain Bacteria; phylum Verrucomicrobiota; class Verrucomicrobiia; order Chthoniobacterales; family UBA10450; genus AV69. The sequence goes on along the minus strand of QHPM01000251.1, from coordinate 1,307 downwards.
ATGATGTGCATCATCATCCCGTGTCATCGCGTCATTCGTGCCGATGGTTCGCTCTGTGGTTATGGCGGCGGTCTGTGGCGGAAGAAATGGCTGCTCGATCACGAGCGGCGTTTCGTCAAGCAATGACTAGTGATCGGTTTAAACGAATTTCGAATAATGAAGGCCGAGGGATGAAAACGCCCAGAACCGCCTGGTTCGAAAAGCAGCGTTGGTGTTGGCATTGAAGGTAATATGTGCTTCTTCGTGAACAAGGAAGTTGTTGCCCGCACCCGAACCGATAATCCTGAAGTTGTTAACGAATGTTTGGTTAGCCTGTCCATTTTGTAAAGACAGCTTAAAGCTGCTATCTTTCGTTACACCTGTCGCCTGATACTTATCGCCGGTGGTTTCGCCGGTGCCCGAAAGACCCTGTGGCTGAAAATGGGCCATTCCACTAACGTTGTTTCCGTTGATGGTAAACGTGATCAACGTGTGTAAGGGGCCGCTTAGATCCACAAGTTCTCCAGCTCCGCCCGCCGCGCAGGGGACGAAAACGGTCAAGTTAATATCCGTCGAATCGTTGACCTGTTTCGCCGCATTAGCCGGCACGGTAAAAAGCGCCAGCGCTGCGAACATGATTATGGTGGTATTTTTCTTCATAAGTTTCCCTTCATGAACCGAAGGGAAAGTCATTCTAGCGAGTAACCCAGATCACCCGGCTTGGAACGCTCGCCCGTCCGGATGCCGGGCACCGTGTCAGGTTCGGTCTCGCAACGTCAAGAGAATTTTTCGCTTATGCGAAGATGAGCGTAAGATATGAAGTTGAATCGAGGAGACGCACTGAAACAGCCGATTTTTGCTGACAATCCTTCTCGCCGTTCTAGGGATATGATGAACAGAAGGAAACCAAGGGAACGGTGGCAGTAGACATGGTAATAAGGGCACCTTGTTTTCTTGGTTATCTTATGTTGGAGTCGTTGTCTTCGTGCGTCGCTTCGTACGTTCCACGCTGACGCTGAGCCCCGGCTGGTCGCCTGCGAGTGGCGGCAAAAGATGCGACAACAATTGATCGCGACTGCACGGTCGGACAATCCCGGGCGATGCTGTTTGTGACCATCCGTGCTTCTCTTTTCGGTAGCTCCGCGTTCGGCCACGTTTGGTTCTGAGATAGATTACGTGGTCAGTGTTCATGTTGCAGCTATTCGAGCATGAGGCATGAGCATGAGTAGAACCCGAGCAGGATTACTTTGCGATGCAGATGTTCTTGGGCTCGGTGAAGAATCGCAATGCTTCTTCTCCGCCTTCGCGGCCGACGCCGCTTTGTTTCA
>QHPM01000250.1 GCA_003219095.1 Verrucomicrobiota bacterium | reverse complement strand
CTTCCTGGCCGCACGAAAATCTCCTCGTCGGCCAAGAAAAAAGCCTTCGTCGGCGACCCCGCGCGCCGCGAGTCTGGCTTTGTAGGCAGGGGCCTCCATCGCCGTTTCTTCAGACGTTGCTCTCGATGCGACGTTCGCATTTGCGTCGCCGTTTCCGGTCGCGAAAGACCGGTCATTTCCGCTCGTGCATAACACGATCCCGATTAGAACAGCGGACGAAAATCGGTTCATGCGTATCTCCCGGGCAGCAACAGCGCCGTTTAGGAAGAGACCTGTGCGATGCGCAGTTGGTTACAGAAATTGGACGAAATAGTTCGCGTGCCGCGCTTTTCCGGACGGACGAGGGCCGCAGGCAACCCAGCGGAGAACTGGCTAATCGTCCGCAACGGCAGGGTCACGATCGGAGGCATCGCACTTTCCTCAGCGCGATCAAAGTTTCATCGTCATGAAGACGCTGTTCGGGTCGTCGACGTAATCGCCGAGCGGTTGACTCTGGGTAGCGCGCGCAACGCCAGTCCGGCTCGGACCTCGCGCGCAGTGCCGGTCCGGCTCGGACTTTTGGCGTCTCGCCAAAACGAACTTTGCTAGGATGCCGACTTCGGTTTGTATTTTTGCTCCGATCGTAAGCCGCTTACGATAGATCGAAAAATATCGGTTTTTTGGGGCGGGCCAGGTAAGTCTGCGATAGCATGGTTTCCAATTGAAAATCCTTGAACGGCGATCGGTTTCACCCGCATTGTCGCCGCGCGATGAACGACCCGCCAAATTTCCTGGCTAGGAATTTGGGCCTTCCGCGCTTGGTTTAAGCACACGATCGTTAATTCAACTTCCACGTCGAAATTCCGCACGATGGCGGGTAGCCGATCCCGTAGAAGCAAATGCCAAATGTTTTAGATTTTGCCCCCATTTTTGGTTATGCCTCGTTGCCGCATCGCGTCGCTTGGGTAACAGATGCGGCACATGATACCGCAACCGTTCCGCGCTGTGATCTTCGACCTCGATGGCGTGCTTGCCGATTCCGAGCCGTGGTGGAATGAAATTGACGCGACGCTGCTGGCCGAATACGGGGTCACTTACCGCGGGGAATACCACCGCAACGTCCTCGGAGTGAGTTATCGGCTCGCGGTCGAGTTTTACCAAAAGGAGTTTGGCCTCTCCGTGCCCACCGACGAAATGATGCGGCGTCGGGGAGAAATCGCGACCGACTTCTTCGCCGACCGAATCGGCCTTTTCCCTTCGACAAAGGCGGTCCTGGAAGAGCTGCGGCAGATGAACCTGCGCCTCGCCGTGGCCACGAGCTCGGTAAGCGCATCCGCCCGACCGTTCCTCAATCGTCACGAACTGACCCCGTTCTTCGAGATAATAATCACCGGCGAGGAAGTCGAGCACGGCAAACCGCACCCCGACATCTACCTGCGCGCGGCCGAAAAGCTCGGCATCCCCGCCGACGCCTGCCTCGTCATCGAGGACGCGCTGTCCGGCGTGGCCGCCGCCAGGGCCGCAAAGATGCGCGTCGCCGCCATTCCCGACACCCGCTTCGTCGATCCGCGTGCCTACGAGAAAGAAGCAGATTACTTGCTCAGCAGCCTTTCGGAAATCCCGGCGCTCGTCCGAAGATTCGCTTCGCCGAACCAATCGCAATCAGACTCCCACGTTTGAGGCGCTCGCGTTTGTCTTGAGAGGTGGTTCTGGTCAATCGGTAAAGGGATTGACTTCACGACCGATTCCCGCAACAAAAGACAGAAACTCATCCTATGAAATACCTACTTGTCGTTAGTTTAATCAGTCTGGCCACAACGCCGTTCGGTTTTGCGCAAACCCCAGCTGCCGGGGACAGCAAAACTGCCGAGCAGGAGGTGAGACAAATGATCGAGCAGTACCGCTCCGCCCTGATGAAGGGGGATACCGCCGCGCTTGAACGGATCTGGGCGGACGATTACACCTT
>QHPM01000126.1 GCA_003219095.1 Verrucomicrobiota bacterium | reverse complement strand
GCAAAGCTAACGGCAAATGGGAAGACACAGACGGCGCTACTCCATCTCGTGATCGATCCACGGACCAAAGATCACGAGGTAGAATTAGCGAAGCAATTTGAGCTTTCGACCCAGGTGAGTGAGCGCATTTCCGAGTTACACCAGGCGGTAAACGAAATTCGCGAGGTAAAATCGCAAATCAAGGCGTTGCACACAAAGTTCGGTGACGATCCGAAAGTGAAACCGGCGCTGGAGGCCGCTGATGCGATGGAACACAAAATGTCAGACACGGAGCAGCAATTAATTCAGGTGAACATGAAAGGTTCGGAAGCAAATTTGGCGTTTCCAAATATGCTCAACGAAGCATTCGACAGTTTCAGCCATTCGGTTGATGCGGGAGATCGTGAGCCGACCAAGCCGCAAATGGACGTGTTTGCGTCGTTAAGCGGACGGCTCGATGAGCAGTTGAAAAAATGGAATGCGATCAAGCAGGATGATTTGCCGAAAGTCACTGAACTGATCAAGCAAGCAGACTTACCCGCGCTCGTTATTAAGGAAAACAAGGAAGGACGATCTCCAGATCGCCCCGGCGGACTGTAGACCGCCGATCCTTGAAGCTTCACTACGATTTATCGACGCTGTATTTGCCGGGACCGATGAAGGAAAGACAAACGAGAACGATGACGGCTTCGATCGGAATAATTATCGAATAAAGGCCGTGCTCGTGGTGCACAGCGGCAATGGCGTTTACCAGCGCAATCAGAAAGGCGAGAAGAATGCCGATGCGAAAAGCAAATCCCAGCATCATGAAGATTCCGCCGACGCATCCGGCGAGCGCTCCCAGAAATCCCCACCAATCCAGATGCGAATGAAAATTAAAGACGCGCATAGCGCTGCCAAATTGCCACCAGCGATGTTCGCCGAAGAGAAGGACGGGGCCGCAAATTAAAATGAAGATGAGGCCGACGCTCGCCCGCAAAAGCAGGAGACCGGCCTCGCGATATTTTCCAAGAAATTTCAGCACGCGTGCGATGCTGGACGAGTCGAGGCGCGAAATCAACTCGCGACTACGTGTCATCCCGAGCGAAGTCGAGGGGTCCCGCCCCAGAAGCTTTAAGGTAGGCGCGACGGGATTCCTCGACTACGCTTCGCGTCGCTCGGAATGACGACATTAAGGAAAGCCGTTCTGCTTGCCGCCGGTCGCGGCACACGAATGCGGGAGCTAACGGCCGACGTGCCGAAACCGATGATCAAAGTGCGGGGAAAACCGATTCTGTTGCATATTGTAGAAGGATTACAGGCGGCAGGGATCAAAGACTTTTTGATTATTGTCGGTTATCACGGCGATGCCGTTCGAAACTATTTTGGCGACGGCACCTGCTTTGGTTTGCAAATCCGATACGCGACCCAAGTCGTGCAGGATGGGACCGGTCGTGTGCTCGATCTGGCGCGGGATTTTGTGGGCGATTCGCCTTTTGTCTTAAGCTACGGCGACATCTTGGTCGATCCGGTGAACTACAAATCGATTATCGACCTGGCGGATGATATCGAGGCGATCGTGAGCGTGAAACAAAACGAAGATGTGAGCAAAGGCGGCGCGGTTTTCGTTAACGAGCGCATGGAAGTGACCGACATTCGCGAGAAAATGCAGCCCGGCGAAGCGACGAGCCCGTGGTACAACGCCGGTGTTTATGTATTCCGACCCAGTATTTTTGAGCGGACCGCGAAATTACAACCATCGCCGCGTGGCGAATATGAATTGACGGACGCCATTCGTGATCTGGCGCGGTCGGGGAGGCGAGTGAAAGGATTTGAGCTCAGCGGAGAATGGGCCGATGTGCGCGATCCCGAAATCCTGGCGCAGCTAAATTCCTTTTAGGGCGATTTGGAAACGCGCGCTCGGTGTTAGAAATTAAAGTTTTCGTAGGATGGTGTGGTATCGCGGATCGCCGCGGATCGGATCCAAGGCTGGATCATTTTCCACCCATTCACGCTGTCCAAATCCGTTCTGAATCGCTTTGTTCAAATGTTCGATTGCCTCATCATTTGAACCGGCCAGTGCATAAGTGCACGCGAGATTGTACAAAACGCCAGCGTCTTCCGGATCAACCGCAAACGCTCTGCGTCCGCGTTCCAAGGCTTGGTCAATCTGCCCCAACCGCACCAACGCCGCCGCGCTGAGATACCATGCGCGAGCGTCATCCGGATTGAGTTCCAGATGGGCGTCGGCCAGCTTAACCCCCTGCCGCGCCGCTTCCAATACTTCATCGTGACGACCCAATTTTTCGAGGGCGTCAGTCGACAGCAGCACTGCCTGATAATCCTCAGGTCGCACCCGCGAGGCGTTCCGGTAGTGTGAGACCGCCTCCTCGAATTTCCCTTCCGTGAAGCAGGCGCGTCCGTAAAAATAGTGAGCCTCATACAGAACCGGGTTGAGGCTAAGGGCGAGATCGAATTCCCGGCGGGCGCCCAGATAATCGCGCCGAAGGGTTAAAGCGACTCCGCGGGAGGTGTGCGCCTCGGCACTTGCTGGATCAAGCTCAAGCGCTCTTTGACTTGACGCGTCCGCCGCTTCGAGGTTGGCGTTGCTCCCATCCCAGTACATGTAAAGAAACGAGCAGCAGTCGGCGATCCCGGCATGTGCACGCGCGAAATCCGGGTCGATTTCGATCGCGCGATCAAACATCCGACGCGCGTATTGCAAGGCGGAGCGGCGCATCTGATTTTCGATCTGACGGCCTCGAAGATAATACTCGTAGGCGCGCACGCTTTCGGTGGGCGCTTTTTCCAGCGCGCGCTTTTCATCCTCACCTAATACCAAGCGCAAGGCACGCACGATGTTTTCGGCGATCTCATCCTGGATCTGGAAAACATCCTCGAGCTGACGGTCGTATCTCTCGCTCCATAAATGATAACCGTCCGTAACATCGATCAGCTGCGCAGTAACACGCAGTCGATCGCCCGATTTGCGGACGCTGCCTTCGAGTACGGTATGAACCTTCAGCTTCCGTCCGACGTCGCCGATATTCTCGTTCTTTCCCTTAAAAGCAAACGAAGACGTACGCGCTGCCACTCGAAGCGCTTTGACCTTGCTTAAAGCGTTAATGATCTCCTCGGCGATTCCATCGCTGAAAAATTCATTCTCCGGATCATTGCTCATATTGACGAATGCGAGAACGGCGATGCTTTTTTGCGGCGTTCCTGACGGCAGAGGGTAAGAAGAAGCCGTCAGCTCCGAGTCTGCTCGTTGGCGAGAAACTTTCGCGGGCACCTGCGGATTACCGATTTCTGCCGAATGAAGATTCACAATCCCAACCTTCACTCCGTGCTTGAACTCGATTTCACCAAGCTCGTGTAGCAACGGCTGCCAAAGCCGATCCTGGGCGAGATCGTCCGCGACGCGTTTCGAGATTAGAATATGACCGGGATCGCCGCAATCCATCACGCGCTGCGCGATGTTAATTCCGACACCAGCAACGTTCGTTTGGTTGTTTACATCCTTCAGCTGATCGACTGGTCCGCTGTGCACACCCATGCGCAAGCGGACATGCGGATGGCTCTTTAATGCCCTCGCAATTTCCATCGCGCAGTGCACCGGCTCTTCGGGGCTCTGAAAGAATACCAGCGCCATGCCATCACCGGTTGCGATGCAGATCAATTTGCCGGCTGCGCTACTCTGGCGGAACTGGGCCGTCGCTCGCACGATGTCGTTGAGTTGTTGCACAACATCTCGTTGTTCGTTGACGAGCAATTGGGAATAACCCACTAAGTCCAGGAACAGGACGTGGGCAATCTCCAGATGCAGCCGTGACTCTTGAGCAGCAGACATACTGGAAACCGCGTTACTTCAACCCGGGTGGCTTTTTGCTTCCTCCATTATTTGGTCGAATCGCCGATCGCCACGCAAGGGATCCCACTGGAGTTTCGATTCCCATTGACTGATCTCTGATCACTGTTCACCGATCACTGCTTCATCGGCCCCCTCTTCCCCGATCTCCTCTTCAATCTCGCGCCGCCACCGTTTCGAAACCCACGGACGCAGGAATCCATAAAGCAAATAAATCAGAAACAGAACCGCCGGCATCCATTCGTAATTCAAGGCGGTGAAGAACATGATGAGAATGATGGCGGCAAACCGCGGAAGCGAGCGCGTCGTGCGCCAGGTGATGGCTTTGAAACTCGGATAGCTCAGGCGGCTGAACATCATGATGGATAGAAAGAGCATCAACGGCGGAAGCACCCATTTCCAGCGTCCGATCTCATGGTCGCGCTCACCCAGCCACCACAGCATGAATAGCGTAATCGATGCAATTAATCCGGCGGCAGCGGGAATGGGAAAACCGGTGAAAGCTTTTCCGTCACCGGCTCCGCCAGTAGCGGAGACGCAATTGTAGCGGGCCAACCTCAGCGCGCCGCAAACCAAATAAACAAAGGCGACGAGCCAGCCGAGGCGCGGAAAATCAATCAGCACAATCCGGTAGACCATCAGCGCGGGCGCGACACCAAAAGAGACAATATCGGCAAGGGAATCGAATTCGCGGCCAAAGGAACTATCCTGCCCCCCCAAACGCGCAAGGCGGCCATCGAGGACATCGAAGATGCAGGCGCCGAGAATGAACCAGACGGCGGCATGAAAAAGCGTTGCCGCTTCATCCGGGCTGGACCATTGAATCAGCGCGCCCTGCACGATTTTGAGCGTGGCCGCGAACCCGCAAAACAAATTGCCCGCCGTCATCAGGTTGGGCAGCAGGTAAATCTTTGGATTGTGCTCGTTCATTCCGCCAACCGCGCAATCACGCTGGCGCCACCCTTTACGTGATCGCCTACTTTGACCAAAATTTCGGCGTCGAGCGGCAAGTATACTTCAGTCCGCGACCCAAATCGAATCATCCCGAAGCGCTGGCCGCGTTTTAGTTCATCGCCCACTTTCGCCCAGCCGACAATACGTCGCGCGATCGCACCGGTTAATTGTCGCACCACGATGGTAGCGCGCGCATTTTGAAAGGCCCAAGTCATCGCTTCGTTTTTTTCCGAGCATTCGAGCCGGCGCGCATCAAAACAAAAACCTTTGCGATGTTGCTGAAAGACAATACCGCCGGCAACGGGTGCGCGGTTGGTGTGCACATCAAAGATGGAAAGGAAAATGCCGATACGTTTGCTGCGCGCTTTCAGAAATTCCTTTTCGTCGATTTCCTGAATGTCGGCAATGGTGCCATCTGCCGCTGCGACGACGGCGCGTTCATCAGCCGGGTCGGGGCGGTTTGGATCGCGAAAAAAAGCGATGGTGTAGAGAATCAGCGCCACAAAAAAAAGCGTGAGCCACCATGAAATTAGCGCACTCGCAATCGCCAGGATAAGCAGAATGGCAAAGATCCAGCGACCTTCAAAGAGGGTTTGAAAACGCATGATTACCAGTCATTTTCCGGCCCAAAAAAGGCGCGGTCAAGCCAACGAAAACCGAATCTCGGGCGGCGGAGCGGCGACCACAACAGGCTGCTTTTTTCCATTCCCCAAGCTCAACGCCTAGGGCCTGTCGAAGCGAAACTTTAACCAGATATTTGTTGTGACAGGCCCGTTTTCCGCTACCATATTTATCTGTGGTCGCGCGACCATCTTCTATGCCGAAAACCGACGACGATTTGCCCGTGAAATCTGTCTCGTCGGCGCGCCCTACGGGCATCGAGACGAGCCAAAAGTACGATGCCGCCCAGATCGATAAACTCGAGGGACTCGAAGCGGTCCGAAAGCGACCCGGCATGTACATCGGCGATCCCGATGAGCGCGGCTTGCACCACATGGTTTTCGAAGTTGTCGACAATTCGATCGACGAACATCTGGCCGGATTTTGCGACAAGATTGAACTAACGGTGCACGTCGATGGAAGTGTTTCGGTCCGCGACAACGGCCGGGGTATTCCAGTGGATATTCATCCGAAATGGAAAATGCCGGCAGTGGAATTAGTGCTGACCAATTTGCACGCCGGCGGAAAATTCGGACAAGGGGCGTACAAATATTCCGGCGGCTTGCATGGCGTCGGCGCGAAATGCACCAACGCGCTCTCTGATTGGTTTAAGGTCGAAGTCACGCGTGAGGGCAAGGTCCATCACATGGCGTTCGAGCGCGGCAAGACGACCGAGAAGCTCAGTGTTATTGGCGAAATCAAAAACAAAAAGAACACCGGGACGCTCATTACGTTTTTGCCAGACCCGACGATCTTTACCATCACCACCGAATTTAAGTTTGAGCGTTTGGCCACGCGATTGCGCGAACTCGCGTTCTTAAATCCCGGACTCGAAATCGCCTTGACGGACGAGCGTGGCCACTCGCCAAAGAAGGAGACGTTTCTTTACAAGCACGGGATTGACGAATTCGTCCGGCAGCTGGGCGAAAACAAACAAGTTATTCATCCCAAGCCGATCAATATTTCGCGACAGCGTGACGAGACCTTTGTCGATTGCGTTCTCCAATATAACGACAGCTACAACGATCAGATTCTTTGTTTCGCCAACTCGATTCCAAATCCGGACGGCGGAACACATCTAACCGGCTTTCGAACCGCGCTGACGAAAGCGATCAATCAATACGCGCGATCGAATAGCCTGACCAAGGACAAGGATCCATCCATCTCCGGCGATGATGTGCGCGAGGGTTTGGTTTGTGTGTTGAGCATTAAACTTCCGAATCCGCGATTCGAATCGCAGACCAAAGTGAAGCTGGTCAACACCGAGATCGATGGCGTGGTGAACTCGGCTGTTTACGACGGGTTAATGACCTACTTCGATCAAAACCCGCCGATTGCGCGGCGCATTTTTGATAAAGTGCTGACGGCGGCGCGGGCGCGGGAAGCGGCGCGGAAGGCGCGGGAGACCATTCGCAAGGGTGCGCTCACCGGCGGCGGGTTGCCGGGCAAGTTGGCGGATTGTTCGGAGCGCGATCCGGAATTGACTGAGCTCTACATCGTTGAGGGAGATTCCGCTGGTGGCTCAGCCAAACAGGGACGTGACCGACGTTACCAGGCGATCCTGCCCATTCGGGGCAAGCTGATCAACGTCGAGAAGGCACGCATCGATCAATTCCTCAAGAACAACGAAATTCAGTCGATGATCACGGCAATCGGGACCGGCATCGGTAAGCCAAAAGAAGACGGCGCGTCGAGCTCGAAAGACGAAGCGAGCTTCGACATTTCGAAACTGCGCTACGGCCGCATCATTATCATGACGGACGCCGACGTGGACGGTTCACACATTCGTACGCTCTTGCTAACATTTTTCTACCGTCAAATGACCGAGTTGGTGCGGTCTGGCAAAATTTATATCGCGCAGCCCCCGCTCTACCAGATTAAGCGCAAGAAGCGCGAGGAATACGTCGAGGACGACGTTGAGCTGAATAAAATTCTGATCGAACTCGGCGCGGAAGATGTGCGCTTGAAAAACCTGGCAGATGATAAAGAGGTCACGGCCGCGCAACTCAAAGACATTCTCGAATCACTCGAGAAACTGGCGAAGCTGAGCGAGGCCATTCGCCGGCATGGAGGCGATTTCGAGAGCTTCCTGGCGGAACGCGAATCGAGAACGGGGAAGCTACCTAACTATCTGGTCAAGGTTCGGGAGGGAAATGATGAGAGCGTTCATTATTTTCACGATGAGAAAGCGGTCCGGCGTTTTCACCAGGAAAATACCGATCTCAATCTCTTCGATACCGACACACAGCAGGAACTTTTGCCACTTGATGCGCCGGCGAAGGCGAACGGAACCGGCCGGCGGCGGGGCAAGCTCGTTGAGCTGCACGAATCCACCACGATCCAGAAGATCATTGCCGAGCTCGCGCGCAAAGGGCTCAAGGTTAACCATTACGCAGCAAGCGATCGGCCGATTTTTGAATTGATCGAAGGCGAAGGGGATCGCGCACTTTCTTATCCGCTTTTTTCCATTCCCGAAATTTTGCAAAAGATTTTGGAGATCGGGCGTCGCGGCGTGCAGATCAAACGCTTCAAAGGGCTCGGCGAAATGAACGCTAAGGAATTGTTCGAAACCACGATGAATCCCGAGAAACGCAAATTACTGAAAGTCGACCTGAACGAAGACAACGCCGTCGACGCTGACAAGATGTTCACCATTTTGATGGGCGACGTGGTCGAGCCGCGCCGCCAATTTATCGAAGACAACGCACTGAATGTTCGCAATCTCGACGTGTAGGAAATGACGGAGGACGAAGGAAGCTCGAGTGGGCAAACGATCGATTCAGCAATCAGTCCTTGGTATCGTCATTCGGGTTTCGGGATTCCTTCGTGTTTCGTCGTGCGTCATTAAGAATCCGTGTATAACCCAAACGAAAAAGTAGAGCCGATCAACGTCGCTGAGGAAGTATCGCGGTCCTTCCTCGATTACTCGATGTCGGTGATCATTTCCCGGGCACTACCGGACGCGCGCGACGGGCTCAAACCATCGCAGCGACGCATTCTCTATGCGATGAACGAGCTCGGAGTCATGCCAGGGCGCAAGCATTTGAAGTGCGCAAAAATCGTCGGCGAAACGATGGGTAATTATCATCCGCACGGCGACCAGGCGATTTATCCGACGCTGGTGCATATGGCGCAGCCGTGGGCGATGCGCGAAACCCTCATTCAGGGGCAGGGCAACTTCGGCTCGGTCGAAGGCGACCCGCCCGCGTCGATGCGTTACACCGAAGCGCGGCTGGAACATCTCGGCGCCGCGCTCATGACCGACATGGAGAAGGATACGGTCGATTTCGTTCCGAATTATGACGAAACCCGGACCGAGCCGACAGTTTTTCCCAGCGCTTTTCCGAATCTTCTGGTCAACGGCGGGACCGGCATCGCCGTTGGTATGGCCACAAACATTCCGCCGCACAATCTTGGCGAAGTTATTGACGCCATCTGCGCGCAAATCGACGACCCGGATATCACTTTTGATGGCTTGATGGAGTTCGTGAAGGGCCCGGATTTCCCGACTGGTTGCGCCATTCTGGGCACAGCCGGCGTTCGCCAATATCTCGAGCACGGGCGTGGCAGCATGAAAGTGCGCGGCAAAGCCGGCGTGGAAGAACTCAAGGGCAATCGCGAACAGATCGTGATCACGGAAATTCCTTACAACGTCAATCGCGCGACCCTGGTCGAGCGCATCGCACAGCTGGTGAACGACAAAGTCCTTTCCGACATCACCGCGATCCGGGACGAATCGGACGAAAACACCCGGGTGGTGATCGAATTGAAGCGTGATGGAAACCCGAAGGTTGTCATTAACAATCTCTATAAACACACCGCGATGGAATCATCCTTCGCCCATCGGCGTGAAGTCGTTCTCCGGCGCACGCGCTTTGAATTGCGCAAAGCGGAAGAGCGCGCGGAAACCCTCGAGGGTTATCTGATCGCGCTGGCGAACCTGGATGAGTTTATCCGTATTATTCGCGGATCGGCCAATCGCGAAGAAGCCCGCGTTAAACTTCTCGCCTTCGATTTTACTAAACGACAAGTCGAACAGATCGGCATTCTCATTCGCAACGAAGCGCGGCTGACGGAAGGGCGCTACGCCTTCAGCGAACATCAAGCCAACCAAATTCTGGAACTGCGTTTGTATCAACTAACGGGACTTGAACGCGAGAAAATCGTTGGCGAATACAAGGAACTCCTCGATACGATCAAAGATCTGCGCGACATCCTGGCAAAAGAGCAGCGCGTCTTTACCATTATCAAAAAGGAATTGCGCGAGATTCGCGACAAGTATGCCACCCCGCGACTGACCCAACTGGTGCCGGACGAGGGTGAGATCGCGATGGAAGATTTGATCCGGAACGAGGGGTGCATCATTAGCATCACCCATGGCGGATTCATCAAACGCACCGCCGTTAGTGCGTTTCGCGCGCAGCGGCGCGGTGGCAAGGGCGTGATCGGGATGTCGACGCGCGAGGGCGCCACTCAAGAAGACGAAGGCGATTTCGTGCAGCATCTTTTTATCGCGACGACGCACGATTTCCTGATGTTCTTTACCGAGTCCGGCCGTGCCTACGTTGAGAAAGTCTACGAAATTCCGGAGATGGGCCGAGCCGCCAAAGGCCGCTCCATTGCCAACATCCTCGAGTTACGCGCGAACGAGAAGATCGCCGCTACTATTCGGGTCCAATCAAAACGCTCCGGCACCGGACCAAATGCGACAGACAATACCTGGGACGAAAACCTGCATATCATATTCGCGACTCGCTCCGGCATTGTAAAGAAATCGAACCTCTCCGATTACGCCAACGTCCGAAAAGGCGGAATCATCGCCATCCAAATTGAGCCGGACGATTGTTTGATCGACGCGAAACTTACTTCCGGAAATGACGAGCTCGTTCTCATCACCAAAGAGGGAATGAGTCTACGTTTTCACGAAGAACAGCTGCGTGACCAGGGACGCAACACCGTTGGCGTGTGGGGAATTCGACCGGAAAAAAATGATCACGTTGTTGCCAGCGCGATCGTAAATCCGACCGCGATGTTGCTGGTTGCGGGCGAGAACGGGATTGGGAAACGGACACCGTTTGACGATTACCGAAAACAATCCCGCGGCGGCAAAGGCATCATCACGATGAAGACGGGAGACAAGACCGGCAATGTCGTCGGGGCGCTCACGGTCACCGATGCTGATGAGTTGATGCTGATCACGACCAAAGGTCAGCTCGTTCGCACGCGGGTGAAGGAAATACGTGAGACCGGCCGCAATGCCATGGGCGTGAAGCTCCTTACTTTGCGCGAAGGTGAAAAATTGCAGGCGATTGCGCCCGTGGTCAGTCAGGCGGAAGAAGAAGCGAAAGCCGAAATCGAGACTCCGGCGGGCTAAGAAAAAGAGCGCGCAACCATGGGGCGCGCGCTCCTTGCAAACGTAGGGTCGCGACTAGTAGCCGGAGGTGCGAGTTGTTGTTGTCTGCTGCGTCGCCGCCGGTTGTGCCACCGTGGTACTCTCGTGAGTTGTGGTGGTCGTGGTCGCGGCCGGCTCCGAGGCGCACGAACTCAAGCCAAGCATCACAGCCGTTGCGGTAAGAAGGATGAATATTTTCATAGTTTGAAGTCTTTTGTTGAGAGTTCGGCGCAAATGCCGTGAACAGATGTATTTCTCGCGAGATTTCTTCTTTGATTACGCCACCGGAACTTCGCGCCCCAGCTCGCTCGAGGCGTAAATTCCATCAATCATCTCCATCAATTCAAGTGCCTGCTCGGCATTGTTTGTCGCCGGCACCCGACCGCGGATGGCATCGGCAAAATTGCGCAGTTGCATTTCAAAACTGCTTTCGCGGTGGCGTGATTCGAGCGGCACAGTCACGACCTTTCCGTTTTCGTCTTCGAATAAGGTCAATGGTTTTAATCGCAGGGTGCCTTTTGTTCCAAAAAGAACGCAATTATTTGATTCCCGGCCGACCCATTCCGGACCGATCGGCGTATCGTCGGTCAGGTTCGCAGCCCAGCTCGTCTCCAATTCCACAATGGCGTCGTTCGCGAAACGAATAAAAGCGTGGGCTTCGTCTTCGACATCAAATACTGGCACCTCCACCAAGTGGGCGAAATTGCGAAACACCTTTGCGCTGATCGAAACAGGGCGCGGCGTTCCCATTAAATACCATGCGGTATCGAGTGCGTGCACACCAATATCGATAAGCGCGCCACCACCCGAACGTTGCTTGTCGGTGAACCACAAACCAATCCCCGCGGGAATTCCGCGCGAACGGACCCAGGTGGCACGGGCGCGATAAATTTTGCCCAGGCGTCCTTCGGCGATGATGTCCCGGGCGGTGCGAACAGCCGGCGTAAATCGAAACTGGCGCCCAAAAAAATAAATCAATCCGCGTTTTTCCGCTTCATCACGCAGCACTTTCATTTCCGCGGCGTTCATCGTCGGCGGTTTCTCGCAAAAAACGTGCTTACCTGCTTCCAGCGCGGCCAAGGACGCCGGGAAATGCAAAAAGTTCGGCAAACAAATTATCGCGGCGTCCAGATCTCGATCGCGTAACAATTCCTGATAATCCTCGAACGAACTTTCCAGGCGGTAAGTTTCGGCAAAACTTCGGAGTCGCTCCGAATTGGTGTCGGCACAGGAGCGCAATTGAATGTCCGGACTTTCTGCCAGCGCGATGGCATGTTGCTGGCCCGGCCATCCGGTGCCGATGATGCCGAATTTTAGTTCTTTTTTCATTTCAATTTTTAGAGCCGCCGCGCTGTGAGCGACGCTTCCGCGGGGGAAAACAACTACATCACATCTGGATCTTGCCACGCTGCTTCTTCAACTCGCTCCGTTTCCGCTTTGATTCGAGGATTCGTTTTTTCAATTTTGCCGGACGCGGTGATTTTCGTCGGCGCTCTTTTTCGCGCAGAGCCCGTTTTGCGACGCGATCTCTCACGCGGTCCTGTTCTATCGCGGCCACCAACCGCTCTCGTGCGATTCGACGATTCGTCGCTTGCGAACGCGAATCCTGCACCGTCACGCTCACACCGCTCGGCCGATGGCGTAGCGTGACCGCGGTTGAAACTTTATTAACGTGTTGTCCACCCGGACCGGAGGACCGGGCAAACGTTTCCTCCAAATCAGCTTCGTTAAGTTGAAATTCTCGATTCATCACATTGGCGCCACGCCAAACTGAGATTTGCGATGCAGGATTTCTTGTCAACAAATCAGCGTACCCAAACATCCCCTGCAAATCGCAAGGTGGATCGGCCGCTCCGCGGGCGATGCTAATAAGTGGCGCTGAAGGCCCCTTAATTTAACATCGAGCACGGGACTGCTCGATCCACCTTCAGCTGGGATGCGATTAGATTGATGCGCGCTTGTCTTCCCTTCTCCATTTCGATTCGATACTGCCCAGTCACTATGAAAAATCGTCCGATTGCTTTATTGCTTGTCGTATTTGTCTCTTTAGTGTTCGCGCCTCTCGCCATTGCGCAAACTTCCCCTACCCCGGAACCCGTGGCGAAACCGAGTCCGTCAGCCCCGCCCGCTGATTACGATTTGCGCTGGGCCGTAAAGATTCCAATGCGCGACAAGGTCGAATTGAATGCCACCCTTTATCTTCCCAAGTCAGCGAACGCAACGGCTAGCCGGACTCCAGTCATTTTCACCCTCACGCCTTACATCTCCGACAGTTACCATGCGCGCGCGGCCTACTTCGCTTCCCATGGCTACGCCTTTGCCCTGGTCGATGTACGCGGACGCGGGAATGCCGGCGGCGACTTCGAGCCGTTCGCCCACGACGCGCGTGATGGTTATGACGTAGTGGAATGGTTCGCGAAACAGCCGTTTTGTGACGGCAAAGTCGCGATGTGGGGCGGTTCCTACGCCGGATTCGATCAATGGGCGACGGCGAAAATTAGATTTTCCGTTCACCAATAATGTTGGCATCCCGTATGACATGCAATGGTTCACGGACACAAGCGGTCGCGCGAGCCAGCAAAATCTGTTTGCCGACTCGAAATTCTGGCGCACGAAATTTCTCGACGCTTACAAGCAATACATTCCTTTCAAAGCCCTAGATAGCTTCATCGGTAATCCCTCGGTGAATTTTCAGCGCGTAATCGGTCATCCCATGGTCGATGCCTATTACGACGCCATGGTGCCGACGCGCGAGCAATTCGCAAAGATCACGCTGCCGATTCTCACCATCACTGGACAATATGATGGCGATGAACTAGGCGCGCTCACGTACTATCGCGATCATCTGGTAAACGCGTCCGCGGAAACACGGGCGAAACACTTTCTGATTATCGGGCCGTGGGACCATGCCGGCACTCGCACCCCCACGGACGAAGTCGGCGGAATTAAGTTCGGCGGCGCCGCTGTCATCGATCTGAACGATCTGCACCGGCAATGGTACGATTGGACGATGAAATCCGGCGCCAAACCAGAGTTTCTCAAAGATCGCGTCGCCTATTATTTGTTAGCCCCCGGAAATAGCGGAGCAAACGGCGAATGGAAATACGCCGAGGATTTCGAGAAACTGACGGCAAACCATCACCCGCTTTATCTCGACGCCAGCGATGGCGGAGGGAATGGCGTTTTTCATTCCGGGATTTTGAGCGAAAAACCGGCGGGCAGCGGTGCGGACGAATACATCTACGACCCGTTAGATGTTCATCGCGGTGAAGAAGTGGAGAACGTGGATAACGAAAAGACAGCCGGACTCGACCAGCGGCGGGCGCTTAACATCGGCAAGGATGGGCTCGTTTATCATAGCGACCCAGTCTCGAAGGAAACAACGCTTCTCGGCTGTCCAAAGTTGACGCTGTGGATCTCCCCGGGTGTGCCCGACACCGATGTCACGGCCGAGCTCGATGAAATTCTGGCCGATGGCACCAGCATCGCGCTTTGGAGCGATGTCCGGCGCCTGCGTTACCGCGAGTCGGTTCGACAAGAAAAGCTGGTCCAGCAGGGCGAAATCGTGCGCTGCGACCTAAATCCCGGTCTTTTCATTGCCCGCCGAATGGCGATAGGCAGCCGGCTCCGACTTGTAGTGAGCGCGCCCAACTCGATTTATTTCGAGAAAAATTATAACTCCGACGGCATGGTGGCGAACCAGACGGCGAAAGATGCACGCACCGCGCATGTGCGAATTCTGCACGATGGAGAGCACGCCAGCGTGCTAGATGTTCCAATCCCGTCCACTCCTTAAAGCAACACCTGCACCGTAGCGGCATCGGTCATGCCGGACCACAAATCTCAGCGGGATCATCGATCCCGGCTACAATTCGCTGATCTCGCCGATGCCGGATTGCGCTGATCGCTAGACCGGCGCAACATTCTCCCGTCCATCGCGCAACACCCGCGCCATCCAAATCAATTCGTCGAGGAATTCCGTCGTGCGACTGACAAAACGTTGATCGAGCAATTTTCCATCGTCGCCGAAGATTTTGCCGACCGGGCCAAAATTGACGTCATTGAAAATGGTAACCAACCCCAGCTCGCGCATGACCGGCAGCAACGCTTCAATCACACGCGCACCGCCGAATTGCCCGGCGGAGACGCCGCAAATCCCGACCGCTTTATGAATGTATTCCTTTAGATTCATATCGAGCGCATGTTTCAACAAACCGGGATAGCCGTGATTATATTCCGGCACTACCAGGATCAATCCGTCCGCCCGCGTCACCAGGTCGGAAAACGCTGGATCCTTCATTTGCTCGCCGGCGTCATCTAACCGCATTGGAATTTTCGCAATATCGACGAATTCGGTTTCGACGCCCGCGCGCGCTTTCGTTTGCTCGAAAATGAAGTGCGCCGCGTTTTCGCTACGACGACCTTTCCGCGCGGTCCCGAGAATTACCGGAATAAACAAAGAAGACATTGCTGCCATGAGTCTTCTGGAAACCTCGCGACAAGATCAAGCCATCTTGCGCATTAATTTTCGGAGCCGGCGAGCGGTTTGTTTGCGATCAATTTTTGCTGGCCGCGACCGTCCAGAACCAATCGCTCCCCTTCGGCGCTATCAGCAACGGGATGAAATCCATTTAGGCGAAGGAAAACAACCGCCGCTGTCATCGCTGCCCGCTGTCGGAAGATTGCCGATGGCCGGACTCGAACCGGCACGGGCCGTTTAAGGCCCAACGGATTTTAAGTCCGTTGCGTCTGCCATTTCGCCACATCGGCGTGCGCGCGAATCTTACTCACGGGCATCGCACAGACCAAGCAGTTTTCGATTTACGACCAACTGCGGCAGCGGTTGCGAAATTTTTTTGAATGGTCGGCAACTAGCCGATTCAAAATAAACTTCAACGGGAGGAAATTCTTATGGGCAAATTGGATGGCAGGAAAGTGGCGATTCTCGTCACTGACGGATTTGAGCAGGTGGAAATGACGAAACCGCGAAAAGCGCTGGAGGAAGCGGGCGCAGAAACAAAAATCGTTTCGCCTAAACCGGGACAAATTCAGGGAATGAACCACGCGGATAAAGGTGACAAATTCGAGGTCGATATCCCGCTCGATGAAGCGCAGCCGGACGAATTTGATGCACTGATGCTTCCTGGTGGTCTGATGAATCCGGATGAGTTGCGCGCGACTCCCGACGCACTTGAGTTCACGAAACATTTCTTTCGCGAAGGCAAACCAGTGGCCGCAATTTGTCATGCGCCCTGGGTGTTGATCGACGCCGGTGTTATTCGTGGACGCAAACTAACGTCCTGGGAGCACATTCAGACCGATGTGAAAAATGCCGGTGGCAATTGGGTGAACGAAGAAGTGGTGGTGGACAACGGACTCGTTACCAGTCGCAAGCCCGACGATATTCCAGCGTTCAACAAGAAGATGATCGAAGAATTCTGCGAAGGGAAACACGCAAGGCAGACTCAGTTTGCCGGGGCGGGGCTCGAAACCTAAAGAATAAGCCGTCGCAGAAAATGCGCGATTCGTAAACTCGACGGCTTAAAGCCGTCGAGTTTAGTCTGGAGGCAGCCGCTTTGTCATCGGCCGCGGAACGGCCGACCACTTGCTGCGATGTAGAATAAATTTGCTGGCACGTTGGAGGCTTGCTTGCGCTAGTCTTTCCCGGCATGACTACCGCCAACAAAATCACGCTCGTCCGGATTGCGATGATTCCTGTCTTCGTGGCGCTCGCGATTTATTATGGCGAAAGCGTCCGGCGCGGCGCCCCGCTGGAATGGCAGCGTTTTGCCGCCATTATCGTTTTTCTTCTGGCGGCGGCAAGCGACGGTCTTGATGGATACGTCGCCCGTCGCTACAATCAGCGCAGCAGGTTGGGTGTTATTCTCGACCCGATCGCCGATAAAGGTTTGCTCCTGAGCGGTATCATCACCTTGAGCATTACCAATTGGAGCCTGAGCGATCCCGATTACGGAAAATTTCCGGTGTGGTTCCCGGTTCTCGTCATTACCCGCGACGCGGTCATTTTGGTCGGTGCTGCCATCCTGCATTATTTCGTTGGCAGCAAGATGCGGGTGAAACCAAGTTGGACGGGCAAGGTCGCGACCGTTTGTCAGATGTGCGCGATCGCATGGGTGATGTTGCAGCTGCGATTTCTGCCGCTGTGGTTTGTCGTCATCGTGGCGGGAATCTTCACACTCATTTCGGGTGTGATTTACGTGGTTGAAGGCGTCCGCCAACTGCAGGCCGAAGGACACGCCCACGCCACGCGGTGACGCTAAGTCAGAGGTCAGAGAACAGAAAATACAAAGCAGAGAGCGCAGCATGGAGTAATGAAGTGATGGGGCAGAAAGCAAAGAACAACAGAGAGCAGAGCCGCGGGTGCTTCGTAATTTCCTCTGATATAGCAGTGCGATGAACATCGCGATTGTCGGTCGGCCGAATGTAGGAAAATCGGCGCTGTTCAACCGGATCGCGGGCCGTCGCATTGCCATCGTGCATGGCCAGCCGGGGATTACGCGGGACCGGATTTCTGCCAAATGCGAAATTGACGGAAAGACTTTCAGACTTTGGGATACCGGCGGGATTGTCGGCGCAGGTGAAACTCAATTGACAGGCGACGTGCGAGCATCGGCGGAACTGGCAATGAAAGAGAGCGATCTTATTCTTTTTGTAGTTGATGGACAGGACGGGTTAAATCCGATGGATCGTGAACTGGCTCGCCTCGTTCGGAAATTGCACAAACCCGTCCTACTTCTCGTTAACAAAATCGACGATCCGAAACACCAGCCGCGAGCGGACGAATTTTCCGCGCTCGGTTTTGAGAATGTTTTCCCAGTCAGCGCGGCCCATGGACTCGGCGTCGAAACCCTGAACGATGAGATCGCTCGCCTGCTTCCAGTCGGTGAGCGTTCCATCGATAAGGTAGGGGCGATTCACCGAGTCGTCCGGCAGACCGCGGGCGATTGGGGTCAATCGCCCCTGCCTCAACTTAAGATCGCAATCGCGGGCCGTCCAAATGCAGGCAAGTCATCGCTGATTAACGCGTTGCTCCACGACCGGCGCGCGATCGTGAGCGAATTCCCCGGCACTACGCGCGATGCTGTCGACATCGAGTACGAACGTGAAGGCAAACGCTACCTCTTCATCGATACCGCCGGGATTCGGGCCCGCAGCAAACATTCCAGCTCGGTCGAAGTCTTTTCAGTAATGCGGGCGGAAAAGACAATTACGCGCGCGGACATTTGCGTGCTTGTCATTGACGCTGCCGAAGGGATAAAGGCGCAAGACCGGCGCATCGCCGCATTGATTCAGAAAGCACGAAAAGCTTGCGTCATCGCGCTCAACAAATGGGATTTGGTGCGGACGAATCGCAAACAACGGCAGACGATGGAAGACGCGATTGCTAACGCCCGTGCGGAATTATTCTTCATCGATTACGCGCCAGTCCTGGTCACGAGCGCGCTGACGGGAGAGCATGCTGATCGCATTTTCAAAATGATCGAACGCATCCGTCGGGCTGCACGCGCGCATATCGGGACCGGCAAATTGAATCGCGCGCTAAGGGCGGCCTTTGCCGCAAATCCGCCGCCAATGGTAAAGGGCAAACGATTGAAGCTGTTTTACGCGACTCAATCCGGCGGGGACCAATTGCGCGAATTCGCGCCGCCGGAGATCGTGCTCTTTGTCAATTCCCCTCACCTTCTGACCCAGCCATTCGCCCGTTTTCTTGAAGCGAGGATTCGCGAGCTCGAGCCCTACCCGGGCTTGCCGATTTTGTTGACCTGCCGAGCGCGCAGCGAGAGGTAAAGCGGTTAGCGGCGTTTCTGTCAAACGCCCATTCAACAAAAAGCGGCTGACACAAGCGCCTCTACAAATTCAGCAGGATTGATTCGAACGTTCGGCCTACGTTTTCTGTCTTACAAAACTCATGAAATCTGCTCAGGAAATTTCCCAACAGGTCCAGGAGCTCGGTCGCTGGATCGCACCTCTGCGCGAGCAAGTTGCGCACGTCGTCGTCGGTCAGAAGTATCTGGTCGATCGTTTATTGCTCGGATTGCTGGCGAACGGCCATGTCTTGCTCGAAGGCGTTCCCGGCCTGGCGAAAACGCTCACCGTCAAAACGATTGCTTCCGCTATCCAAACCGGATTCCAGCGTCTGCAATTAGTTTGGTCCAATTTTTTCGAACCTCATCCTGTCCGATGAAATCAATCGCGCTCCCGCCAAAGTGCAAAGCGCCTTACTAGAAGCGATGCAAGAGCGCCAGGTCACCATTGGCGACAAAACGTATCCGCTGTCCGATCCGTTCCTGGTGCTGGCAACGCAGAACCCACTTGAGCAGGAGGGCACGTATCAACTTCCCGAAGCGCAGCTCGATCGTTTTATGTTCAAGTTGAACATCGGTTATCCACAAAAAAACGAAGAGCGCCGCATTCTCGATTTAATGGCGACGTCCGCGCCCGATCTCAGTGTTTCAGCGGTGGTCGACCCGAAGCACATTATCGCAGCGCGCGATGTGGTGAACAACATTTACATCGACGATCGAGTAAAAGATTACATCGTCGACATTGTTTGGGCGACGCGAGAACCTGCGTCTTACAACTT
>QHPM01000125.1 GCA_003219095.1 Verrucomicrobiota bacterium | reverse complement strand
ACAACGGCCCTCTCAACCTTGAGCACGCGCTCGAAGATATCGAACTTGATGCAACAGCGCTCGCGCCAGCAAATGATAATATCCCGCTGCGCTACAAACTAATGCGGGAATGGCAGCAGGCGGAGGCAATCCTGGATCGAAAGCGATTGCCCAGTCTCTACTTCTTCGGAATTACTCCGGAGGAGTATCGCGCGATGAAACA
Source organism: Verrucomicrobiota bacterium (assembly GCA_003219095.1). Taxonomy (GTDB): domain Bacteria; phylum Verrucomicrobiota; class Verrucomicrobiia; order Chthoniobacterales; family UBA10450; genus AV69. Next base: position 10,878 of record QHPM01000125.1, on the reverse strand, counting down.
ACGGTATCTTGGCCTGGTAACCATGGTTGATCAAAGCATCGGCGGAATTCTGTCGTGTCTCGAACAGGCCGCATTATTAGATGAAACCATCGTTGTCCACACCAGCGATCATGGAGATATGCTTGGGGCGCATCATCTTTTTGGAAAAGAAGTCATGTTCGAAGAAGCCGTATGCGTTCCCTATCTTGTCCGATTGCCCAGTCAACGCCAGAGCCTAAGTATTGCTCACCCGGTGAGTCATATCGATTTCCTACCTACTTTGCTCAATCTCCTAGGTGAGCCCAAGCCAGATCAATGCGCTGGCAAAAGCCTGGTTCCATTACTGCACGGCGAAGCGATGCTACCAGAAACCATTTTTATGGAGTGGTCCCCCAATCGGGTCAAGGTAATGAAAGGGACAAAGCTCGCGCCGCGCCGGGCGATTAAGCGCGCGATGAATGAATCCACCCGTGCTTTAATCTCCCCGGAGGGGTGGAAACTTTGCCTGAGAGATCAGGACTTGAATGAACTCTACAACTTGCAGACTGATCCCATCGAAGCGCATAACCTCTACTACCAGGATGATTATCGGGCGATTATCGAACGAGCGACACCAGACATTCTTTCCTGGCAGCAAGCCACTGGAGATGCCTTGAAGCTCTAGCAGCGTTATGATGACGAGAAGGATCCCGGTTGGTTTGCGTGTCGCGGATTTCGGCTAAACTGCTGAAAGTATGCCGAACTATCTCGTTCTCAGTACGAGTGGAAATCCCGATAGCAACAGCCGCCGGATGGCACAAATCGCCTTTGACTGGTTGAAAAAGGCGAAGCTGAATTGCGAATGGCTCGACATTAGTCGGCTCGATCTGCCGTTATGCGACGCTGACGCCTGCTACAATCATCCGGCTGCGCAAAGTTTAACTGCCGCCGTCGAAAAGGCCGATGGAATTATTGTCGCGACTCCGGTTTACAACTACGATGTCGCGGCTGCGGCCAAGAACATGGTTGAACTAACTGGAGGCGCCTGGCAAGACAAAGTAGTAGGTTTTCTTTGCGCTGCCGGCGGAATGGGCAGTTACATGTCGGTCATGAGCTTTGCCAATAGTCTTATGCTCGATTTCCGCTGTCTCATCATTCCACGATTCGTTTATGCTACCGGTGACTCTTTCGACGGCGACAAGCTCACCGACAACAAGGTTGCGAAGCGCATCGAACAAGTCGTCGCCGAGCTTGTCCGGGTAACCAAAGGAGTGCGTAGCTAATCCGTCTCGATAGACACGATGTCATTTCTATTTAGTGCAGATTCACCCCTCACTTTCATCCTCTCCCCTCAAGGGAGAGGACCGAGTGATGGACGCGCGACCGTCTGAGGTGGGATACTTGAGGCTTATGAAACTTCTCGCAGCCAGATGAACTACTGGACTGGCACTTCTGGATTCCAGTACGCGGAATGGAAAGGAATCTTTTACCCGGAGGATTTGCCGCCGGCGAAAATGCTCCCTTTTTACGCCGAACGATTCAATACCACCGAGGTTAATTACACCTTCCATCGGATTCCGGCCTCTAAAACGATCGAGAACTGGCGCCAACTTACACCGGAAACGTTTCGATTTAGCTTAAAGGCGCCGCAAAAAATCACACATTTCGCAAGGCTGCGCAATTGCGGCGACACTGTCGATTATTTTTACGACGTAGTGAGCGGGTTGGGTTCGCGCCTTGGCCCGGTCTTATTTCAACTTCCGCCAAATCTGAAGAAGGACGTAGTTTTGCTCATGCATTTCACGGAATCGTTGCCCGCAAGTATGCGCGCCGCGTTCGAGTTTCGCCATGAATCATGGTTTGATGAGGAAATATTCGCGCTGCTGCGGAAGCGAAACATTTGCTTGTGCATCGCGGATACGGAAAAGCTGGAGACACCAAAGGTCGTGACCGCCGATTGGGGTTACCTGCGTTTACGCCGTGAAGATTACCAAACGGATGACGTGAGTCGATGGGCAGACGTAATCAAAGGACAAGGCGGCGAGTGGTCGGATGTCTTCGTTTACTTCAAGCACGAAGAAGCTGGCATCGGGCCGAAGTTAGCCGCGCAAATGCGCGAATTTCTCTAGCGGCGGTCGTTGACCGCGGATCTTGCAATCAAAGAAATCATCGGCAACGACGGCCGGCGGTCATAGACCGGCGCTACAGAAACACGACTAGGCGGCGGCCCGGCGCTTTTGCCTGACCAATGTTGCGGATGATCGGCGGCCATTGCCACTGGAACCACGCTTTACTTTGAGCGACTGATTTCGATTGAGGCTCTCCTGCAAAACCTTGACCAGGTCGACCACGTTGGTGGCCCGCGCCTTTACCTCGACCTTGGGCGCGATCTCTTTCTTGTTGGCTTTTTGCTCGATAAGCTCCATGACCGCATCCCGATATTCATCGCGGTATTTCTGCGGTTCCCAGGCGCTGGACATACTTTCAATAAGCGCGTGCGCCATCTTGAGTTCCTTGTCATTCAATTCGGTTTTGGGCCGATTCAATTCCTCGGGCGTAAGCACTTCGCTGGCGAAATGCATAAGCTCGAGAATGAGAAATAGTCCATCGGGTTTGACCGCGGCCAGGTATTCACGATTGCTGATGACGACCTTGGCCACGCCGATCTTGCCGGTACCACTGAGGGCCTTGTGCAGCAAAGCATAAGCCTTCTCGCCACCCTTTTGCGGTTCCAGGAAGTAGGGCTTGTAAAAGAATTTCGGATCGACCTGTTCCAACTCCACGAAGTCGGTGATATCGATGGAATGGGTGGATTCGATTCGTACTTTTTCAAAATCTTCATCTTTCAAAACGATGTAACGGCCGCGCTCGTATTCGAAGCCTTTGACGATTTGATCGGCGGAAACTTCTTTCAGATCAGCCTCGGCCACTTTTTTGTATCGAATGGGACTAAGGTCAGCCGCGCGCAGTTGGCGGAAACTTAATTTCTCCTCGCGCGTGGCGGGATAAACAGCGATCGGGATATAGACCAACCCGAAGCTGATGCTGCCTTTCCAAATAGGTCGCATAATTTTCGAGGTCGCGCAGCTTAGAGAGATCGTCCTCTCTTGTCAATTGCGCGGTGATGTCGATCTCGAGCAACAATCACGCCAGCTTGAATATGGTTGTTCAAGGGCGTGCAGGCTCGTTAGAGAGTCACATCCTGGACGCAGTGAACTTCGCGCGATTGTCCTGTGATAGATCGCGCCCCCATCAGGCTTTTTTACTTACCGAATTTGTCTTCGGTACCGGAAATGATTGAGCGTGGGCGGCGGCGCGCTCCGCGTCTTGCAGACGGCCCACCGCGCGGTATTCCTCGGACAGATGTTGCCAAGGCAAACGGCGGTTGGGCGTAAGTTGCGCCGCTCTTTCAAAAGCTTTGACCGCGTCGCGATGATTTCCTTTCTTTTGATAAGCTAATCCGAGGTGTTCCCAAACTGGCCCATACGTCGGCGCGAGACTTGCGCCTTTTCGAAGATAGGATATTCCCGCATCGACCTGTCCGGTGGTCGCCAAACAAAAGCCCAACTGTGATTGAACAAGATAGTCTCGCGGCGCCAGACGCGCGGCGCGCTGCAGCGGAGCAATTGCCTTCGGGATCCGGTTCAGGTTGATGTAGCTATAACCCACCAGGGCGAGCATGGAAGCGCTGTCGGGTGCGACTTCGGCGGCTTTGGTAATGGCAGCCAGCGTAGCTTCATTATGCCCGATGGCCTTCTCCGCTCGCGACAGCTGCAGCCAGGTGTACACGACGGATGGCGCAAGAGCCGCAGCTTTCTTTGCGTAATCCAGACTTTCTTGTTTGCGCCCGAGTCGCAGCGTGCAGTCGCTCAGAGCATAGTAAGAAACATACGCTTTTGGTTCCAACTCGGCTAATCGCTGAAGATGTGGTATGGCTGCGGCATAGTGCTCCTGGGCTGCCTCTAACCAGGCGAGACAGAAATGGGCGAGCGCGAACTTTGGTTGAATATTTGTCGCTGCCCGGAAGCAGGATGATGCCTCGCCCAACTGACGAAGATCGAATGCCAGTGCGCCGCGCAGACACTGCGAAGCGGCGCTGTGCGGATAACGCTCCGTTAGTTTCCGCGACAAGTTCAATGCCTGCGGGAAATTGTACATTTCGATGGCTCGGGAAATCTGTCTTCCCATCGGATCTTTGAAAGCCGGATCGGGCTGCTCCATGGCCTGCTTCACCGGTGGTTTGACCAATTTTTCCGGCGGCGGCAACTTATTCAACAGCCGATCAATCGATGCATCCTGTGCCAAGGCAGATGAAGCAAGGACCAATCCAAGGGAAAGAGCCGCGCTTACGCCGCGAAGGAACGAAAAGGAACGGGACATCTCGTTTTTCTATCAGAACACCTTATGAATTCCAAGTAAAAACACGTTGGAACTTGCTGGGTAAAGCTTGTCCTGTTAAAGGACGCTAAATTATGCGCGTTATTCTGCCGGGATTAGTTACTACCGTCGCGGTCTGCGTTCTTTCAATGCATAGCTATGGTGCTTGCGTTTGGAGGGTAAGCGACGACACCGGGAAGGTTCTTTACCTCGGCGGTTCAATTCACGCGCTTACGAGCACCGACTATCCGTTACCCGCCGCGTATAATCACGCTTTTGATGCTTCCGCTCATTTGGTCCTGGAGGCTAACCCAAAGGAGTTTCGCGATTTGCCCAAGAATGTTCTCAAAGCCGGGGAGTATCCCAAAGGAGACAACTTAAAGAATCATGTCGATCCCCGAACCTATGATTATCTGCGGCGTTTTTTCGGTTTGATCAAAGTTCCGGAGGAAAAATTTTCTCGATATCGGCCGTGGCTCCTGGCCGAAATGTTAGAGGCCCCCCAATTACACGGCTTGTCACTCGATCTCGGGGTCGAGGGATTCTTAATAAGGCGCGCGCAAATGAATTCGAAGCCGATATCAGGACTGGAGACGCTGAAGGAAGGCATGGAAATAATGTCCGGCTTAACTGACCGACAAAGCGAAACCGTGCTCTTGCTCACCTTCATTCCAACCGAACATGGGAAAGAACAATTCGCGACCATGAAGGAAGCATGGCGACGAGGTGACACTGAGACACTATGGCGAATCGGGCACCAGCAATTCCGGGATTTTCCAAGCATGGAGGAACGAGAGATAAACGCGCGCAATCACAACTGGATACCGAAGATTGAAAAGTATCTGCACAGCGGCCAAATCTACTTTGTCGTAGTTGGCGCGGGCCATATGGGCGGACCTGATGGCGTGCTCGCGCTTCTGCGCCAGCGCAGTTATCGTATCGAACAACTTTGATTCTGCGCGCCCGCGCTTAGGTTTTCGCGATGTTACCGATTCGGGCCATATTCGCGCTTGTTGCTTCATTGCTGGCCAAGGAGCAGGAGCTTCGCTTCGAAAAACCGGATGCACAGACGGTTGATCTGATGGCCGAGTCTAATCAATATGAGTGCGAAAATCTCGCGCGCTGAAGAATTGCGCGATAACAATTGCAGCGCACACCCGCGTTGCTAATTTGCTTCTATGAACCCGATCTTTCTCGCTTTCGTTTTCCTCTTCGGTGCCTTGGTTCCGATCCCGTTCTCGCTTCACGCACAGGAAACTGACAAGGAAGTGGACGATGCCGTTCAGCAGGCCGCAGACGCTGCCAAAAAAATGGGCGTAAAGATACCCGATGTGAAGAAGCAAATGGAGGAAGTAGACAAAGAAGAGGCGAAAGAGAAAGCCGCTTTGCAAAAGCAGTTAGAAGCGCCGGGGCGGGTCGCACTACCAGACTGGACTCCCGAGGTTCCGCAGTTCAAGCCTGCTGGCCCGGCAATAAAAAAGGTCGTCGACGATGAAGTGGATATAATCATGGCCGGGACTTCACCGCTCACACCGGCCGAACTTGGAGATAGCTGGGAAGCAGCGAAAGGTGATAAGTTAAACAGCAGTCGCACTAACGGAAGCTATAACGACACCAAGGTAGTCACGATTTATTTATCCACCCGCGAAGAACCGCTCCAGAAGGTTATTCTGGAAGCTACCCGCGCGCCCGAAGAAAAAATTACACATGTCACAATTTCTTCTCCGCTTCCCAAGCCGGAAGTTGAAGAAGACTAGCGGCTGTTCCCTGGGCTTATAGCCAGCGTGACTGACCCGGCCGGGTAGTGCGCGTCTTGCGTGCAACGCCAGTCCGGCTCTGACTTTCTGCGTCCCGCAGAAACAGTCTTTATCATCGGGCAACCGCAGGAAAAAGCTCGCGACGGTGAGACACCGTCCCCAACACGCGAGACGCGTGCGCTCCTTAACCGTATTCTCGCGGGCGCGGCTGTCCTCTGTCCTCGAGCCTTCTACTCAGCTAGTGGTAAAAATTTCTCGCGCACTACTTTATCGTCTTTGACTGTGTAGATGCCTACCTCGGACATGTGCATTCGTTCTTTTGAATTCCTATCGGTAGCGTCGATATCAAATCGAACCACGAACGTATCGCCCGCCACGAACGGTCCGCTTATTTTGGAGTCATGCACCTCCATATTCTTTTCCCACCAATCGTTTTTGCCTCGCACTTTATCGATACCTCGCATCTCCGCCGGCAACCCAGCCATCTCGCGTGGTTCGACGCTCACGATATCGTTTGCATAAAGATCATCTACCGCCTTCTTCCATTCGCTTCCTTTGCAAAGCTCTACCAATCTCATCGCAACATCTTCCGTACTCATATTTCCTCCATTGTTTTGGTTCAATTCCGCAGTCAACGACCACGCCTACAGGAACACCTCCTTTAGTTTATTCGATCGCGCAAATTCTGTTCGTCAATGACACAATCTTTTTCGTCCGACTATCTTGCTTTCGGATCTGGCTCAATCACTCCAAAGACGTTGCCGGCCGGATCTTGGGCGTAGGCTAGCCAGCCAATATTGGGGATTTCCATCCTCGGCACACAAATCTTTCCGCCACGCTCTTCAATCTTCCTGATCGCCTGATCGAGCGACGGGACGGCGATCGTGTTTATCGTTCCAGGATTCTGCCCCTCGCGGGGGCGGGCCAGTCCGCCATTGATTCCCGGATCTTTATCGTCGCCTGTCGTGACAAGCCAGTACTCAATCGGGCTACCTTCAAACTTTTTGAACTTCCAGCCGAAAACATCCTGGTAAAACGGGCGGACTGCTTCCGGATCGGGAGTGTAAATCTCGAAGTGAATCACGCGCTGCATATTTCAATCCTTTCTTGAAGAATTTGATTCCGATCGCTGTCGACGCAACGTCGCGGCGCAAAAATATGTTTGCTCTGGACGCGGGACAAACGTTCCCCCACCAAATATATGCTTCGCTCTTCGTGGCTGGGTTGGCCGTTTCTTAGTACGCACTCATCATCAAAAGCAGCGTCTCAACCAAGTTCGCCGTGGCGACCCTGTGATCGAATCGCACAGGAGCATTGAAAGCGATATGAGTATCAGACCGCGGGGCCCGTCATCCCAAGCGCAAACGAGAACTTCACCTAGGATCGTGGATCACACAAGATTGTTTGCGCAATCATTGTTCACTCGCGAGATCCCTCACCCCGCATTCGGGGTTCGGGATGACAGAACGTTGGATTGCGGTATTTGATGCAATGAAGTCGGCGGAAGATTCTCCAATCTTTTTCGCAAAACCGATCACCTTTCGCGCGTGGCTCGAGAAAAATCATCAAGCAAAGGATGAGCTATGGGTCGGCTTTTACCGGAAAGCTTCCGGACGGCCCAGTATCAACTGGCCCGAAGCCGTGGATGAGGCACTTTGCTTCGGTTGGATCGACGGGCTGCGCAAGACCATCGATGCCGAGAGTTACAAAATTCGTTTTACACCACGTCGGCCAACCAGCAACTGGAGTGCGATCAACATTCGCCGGATGAAAGAGCTTATGCACGAAAGGCGCGTTCGACCTGCCGGCATGAAGGCTTTTCAGAAACGGGTGCCGGAGAGATCGGGCATTTACAGTTATGAAAATCGAAAAACAGCGACGCTAAGCGACGCAGCGGTAAGGCTTTTCCGCGTCGAACGCGAAGCCTGGAAATTTTTTCAACAGCAACCCGCATCCTATCGCCAAACTGCGATTTGGTGGGTGATTAGCGCAAAGCGTCCACAAACACAGCAAGATCGTCTGCGCAAGCTAATCGCTCTGTCAAAAGCTGGCCGCAGATTATAAATCCAACGCTTCATGCCTCTGCAAGCAAGTCTTAATGCTGATTACTGACTTTCTTGCAATCAACCATCTACCATCAACGTTGCGTTCATGACCTTCTCATCCCGCGCTCTCACCATTCTTCACCAGTGGGTTCAATCGGAAAGCCTGCGAAAACATTGTTACGCGGTCGCTGATTCGATGAAACATTTCGCACAGTTGCGCGGTCAGGATGTGGATGTCTGGGAAGCAGTCGGGTTATTGCACGATATGGACTACGAGCGTCACCCGAATCTGGAACGGAGTTCGACCGAGGGGCACCCGTTCGTCGGCGTAGCGTGGCTGCGCGAGCAGGGCTGGAGCGCGGAAATGTGCCGGGCGATTCTCTCGCACGCGGATTACTCAGGCGTCTCTCGTGAGACGCCGCTCGAGAAAACCCTTTATGCGGTTGATGAACTGAGTGGATTCGTCATTGCTGTCACGCGGGTGCGGCCTTCGAAAAGCATTCATGAAGTGGAGGTCGCGTCAGTAAAGAAGAAGATGAAAGACAAGGCGTTTGCTCGCGCCGTGAATCGCGACGACATCGTCCGCGGCGCTGCGGAACTGGGCATGCCCCTCGATAATGTAATTATGGAAGTCATCATCGCCTTGAAGTCGGACGCCGAGCGCCTTGGGCTTCAGGGAGTCGCCTTGTCATCCTGAGCGAAGTCGAAGGATCTTTAACCATTTATTTCTCCAAGGGCGATCCCGTATCGCGCCCAAACGGGCAAAAATTACGACCGGACCGAACTCGACGGCTTTAAGCCGTCGAGTTTTGGGTTGCAATTCTGAGCGGAGCATTGGCGCTGCTCGAAGGCTCTCTCGATGCTTCATTGGACAGGATGCCGTTGGCTCGACAGCGTGAATCACATGCTACGACCGTGGGCTGGCAGGAGCTCGTCCCTCCATATTCTCGCTCGCACGAACTCGACGGCTTTAAGCCGTCGAGTTTTCGTTTTGCAATTCCGAATGGAGTGTGGGCGCTGGTCGAACCATCTTTAGATGCTTCAACGGGCAAGATGCCCGTTGGCCCGCGGCCAGGATGGCTGCGCTACATATTTTCCAGTAGTTCGCGGGTTTCAGCCACTCCTACTCGCCAAATCTTCATCATCTGTTCGTCTTCGTGCTGATAATGGCCGCCGTAATTACCATCCTTCAAGTAATCACGCAGTGACCGCGGATCTAGCTGACGCAAATAGTCGAGATCGCTCATCGGCTTCTGCTTAGCGGGCATGGTTACGTTCGCCAGCCGCGTCCACGGAAAATTTTCCATCCACGACGCGTGCGATGCGACAGGATCGATCGCCAAGTGATTCGAACGCCGGGATGATCAGCCATCCATTGACTCACGAGCGATTGCGCTGGGGCGTTACCACCGTGCCCGTTGACGATGAGGATTCGCTTGAACCCCTGCTCCGCCATGACATCAAGGATGTCGCGTATCACGCGTAAGTAAGTTTCTACGCGCAACGTAATTGAGCCGGGAAACGCCCGAAAGTACGGCGTAATCCCATAAGCTACTACTGGAAAGACCGGCACTCCAAGCGCCTCCGCCGCTTCCACTGCGATCCGCTCAGCGAGAATGCTATCGACACTTAAGCTTAAGTAGGCATGTTGTTCCGTACTTCCCAGCGGCAATACACAACGGTCATCGCGTTTGAGGTACTCCTCCACCATCATCCAATTCATTTCGCTGATGCACATTCGTATGACTTTTTGGTCTTCGATCGCTTCTTCTGTCCCGCCGAATTTCAATATTCAGCAAAGGCGGCATCGGGATAACAATAGACCCAGCGCTCGCTTGGTTGGGCGGAGGCGATGACTGGATGCCCGCTGGTCCGCGCGTGTTTGCTGGCGTGCTGATTAGGCGAGCTGTCGCAACACAACGTCTGGCCGCATTCCTGGCATGTCCTCAAGTGTACCCACCGCGCCCCGATCTTCACGCACTCTGCGCATTCACGACGAGTCGGATGTTTAATCGTAGTGATAGCAGAAAGATGGATGCAACTTCCGTTGGACATACTTCACATCGTTTTCAAATATTCGTGAACGAACTGGATTGCCATTGACCCTTCGCCGACGGCAGAAGCGACGCGTTTGACCGAGCCAGAACGCACATCTCCAGCGGCGAACACACCGGGCCGGCTCGTTTCCAACAGAAATGGCTGCCGCTTCAAGGTCCAGTGTTGCGAATCGCCCAGTTCGATTCCGGTGCGCACAAAATGTTTCTCATCCTTTTCAATTTCGGACGGTAACCAATCGGTGCGCGGGGTCGCGCCGATGAAACTGAAAAGGGCAGTGGTCGGCAGAGTTTTCTTCTCGGCGGTGGTCTTGTTTAAAATTTCAACCGAATTCAAATGACCGTCGCCATTCATACCAATGACTTCGGTGCAGCGAAGGATCTCAATGTTGGGGGTGTTCATGATTCGATGGGCCAGATAACTCGACATGCTCTTGCAAAGATCATCACCGCGGATGAGCAGGAAAACCTTGCGCGCGTTCTGCGAAAGATAAACCGCGGCCTGGCCGGCGGAGTTACCGCCGCCTACCAGCACGACATCCGATCCGCGGCACATCTGCGCCTCGTTAGGTGTGGCGGCATAATAAACACCAGTGCCTTCGAATCGATTACAATGCTCAACCTCAAGACGGCGATACTCCGCGCCGGTGGCGATGAGCAAACATTTGGCGACAACATTTTCTCCGT
>QHPM01000130.1 GCA_003219095.1 Verrucomicrobiota bacterium | reverse complement strand
GGCGACATCGCCGGCGTTCGCCTCGGAAATGGGCCGCCGATTCCGCCTTTTGTGCCGCCAGAGTTGGACGTCGAATCGTGGCGCGAATCCATCGCGAAAATACGCGCGCTCAATCCTGTGAAATTGTTCCTGCCCCACTTCGGCTTGTTGGCCGACGCAGTCCCCACTCATCTTGATGCTCTCGAGGAACGCGTAATTCGATGGTCCGAATGGTTCCGCGCACGCATCCAAAACGGCGATGACGAGCAGCAGTTAGTTAAGGCATTTGCCGAATACGAGATGGACGATCTCCGCGCCGGTGGCGCCAGCGAGGCTGAGGCGCTCAAGTACGAAGCCGCCGATCCGAGCTACATGGCAGTCCCTGCCGCGATCCGTTATTGGAGGAAGCACGACACGGTCGAAGAATCAAAAACAGGGAGTTGTTAGTAAATCGTCTTCGGCTCCGGTCCGGAGAGTAGTTTTTGGAAACGTGGGTTGCTTCGCAGCGGATCCCACTGCCAACGCAGACGTAGTTCAGCCTGCGTGATGCCTCCGTTATAAACGAGATTCGCGTGGTCGCGCCTGGGGTCCTCAGCAGGCGTTTAAGTCTTCGCATCGGGATCCCTCGACTTCCGCTCGGGATGACCCTTATCAGAGCCGCACGATTTCGCGAAATTCGGCGGCAGCGAGAGCGTGGACAGAAAGGCGAGATTGGCGGACCAGAGAAATGTTTCTCAACGATCGCTTCGTTTTGATCTGGTCCAAGGTGACGGGGTTGCGCAGCCGTTTGATTGGCGCCAGATCGACTGCACTCCAATCGCCTTCCTTCGCGGTGGGATCGGGATAAGCGGCGCGAACGACTTTGGCAATGCCGACGACCGCTTTGTCGGTAACGCTGTGATAAAAGAGAACTTCATCGCCCACATGCATGCTGCGGAGATTGTTTCGGGCGGTGAAATTACGGACACCGGTCCAACTGGTTTTGCCCTCGGCAACGAGATCGTCCCAGGAATAGGAGTCCGGTTCAGATTTCACGAGCCAATAGTTTTTCATTCTATTCTGCTGTCATCCTGAGCGCAGTCGAAGGATCCCGTTGCGAAAGCTGAAAGGTAACTTCAACGGGATTCCTCTCTTCGCTTCGCTCCGGCCGAGACGACAATCAGGGTTTGGGTGGCTGAGCGCCGGGCGTGGTTGGCGGCGGTGATCCTGCCGGCGGCGCGCCAGGTTTGGCTTGCTCTCCTGGCTTCGGAGGAGCAGCGCCGCCCTCGCCGCCCGGGAGATTTGTATCGGGCGCAACGGATTCCAAATCGGGTTCGGTAAATGACGCGGGGTGATTGGCCAGTTCTTTGCGCAAGGCCGCGATCTGTTCCTTGGTAACCGGGCCGCCGTGGTTTCCCCACTCCTGTCGCTCATAAGTCAGGACGTCGGCAACCTTTTGGTCACCCAAGGTTTCCCATGGTTGCATGACTGCGCTGCCGAACTTCTGCCCCTTTACCGTGATTGGACCTTGCAAGCCCTTCATCACGACCATGGCGGCGCGGCGAGAGCCGCCGTTGGTAATTTCAGAACCGGCCAGCGGCGGATATCCCTGGCTTTGAGATCCCTGCCCGCTCGCTTGGTGACAGACCGCGCAATTCGCCATAAAAACTTTTTTGCCGCGCTCGGCGGGTGAAAGTTCCTGCTGCTGTTGCTGTCCAGCTCCACCGGGACCAGGCCCGTGTGATTTTGTTGGAACGCTGCCTGGATCCAAGCTATCGCCGCTAAAGCTCCCGGAGAAGCGTCCGAGGTAGGCGCCACCGAAGAAAATCGCGAGAGCATAGATTCCGATCAGCCAGAGGGAAAGCGGCTCCAAACCCACCCGTGGTTCCTGTTTTTCCCGCTGAATCGCAGCGTGCACCTTTTGCACGTCCTCGCTCTCGCCATAATCCATTCCCTGGCGACGCCGCGGTGTGGAATCTGAGCCGTTCATTATTTCGCAGGGGATTTAGCGGCAGCGGGCGATGCGGCTGGCGGTGCAACCGATTTCACTTCGTTCAACGGATGCGATTGATTAAGCGACATCAAATAAGCTACGAGACATTTCGCGTCGTAGGTCGGCACAATTTCCCATCATTCACCAAGTGCACCCTCGCTGCGTAAAATAATCGCATCGGCTGATTGCTGCCCACCGACGCGGCGTCTCTCGTAGAGGAATTTGTAGGCCGGCATGTCCGAATCGAGATTCAGACTGCGCGGCGCATAGAGATGTTGGTGATGCCAGGCAGCAGAGTAGGCCGCCGGGGATCCCGAGGGTGATGGCGTTGGCGATGCGTTAGCAACGTTTGGCGACGGCGATGCAGCAGGCGCAGGCGGATTAGGTTCTGGCGCGGCAGGAGTGGCGTTTTGTTGTGCCGCGGCATTTGCAGCCGGGGCTGAGGGACTAGATGGAGGCGGTGGGGCAGCCGCTGCAGACGGCGCACCTGGTGGTTGCGCGGCGGGCTTCGCGTTTTGTGGCGGGGGAGCGTTTGCAGGCGGAGGCGGGGCATTCGCAGCTGGCGGCGACGCATTAGGCGAAGCGGGATTCGCCGGAGTTGCCGCACTTGCCTGTGCTGGCGCGGTTTCTTCCTCGGTCGGCGCGGCTTTGCCGATATTAGCCAGATCAGGGCCCATTCGCGTCTTACCGAGCAACGCTGGCCGGTCGAAAATGTAATCGCGCGGTGCGCTGCGACGGTCCCCCCATTTTGCGGGCGGACTTGGAGCGGCGTCGCGCGGACGATCGATATCGGAAGCGGCATAATCCGGGCGGAGCTGTTCGCTGTGGCAATAGAAGCAACCGTTCGCGAGGTAAATGCGCCGGCCACGCTCGGCCATTCCAGATTTCGGCATCGGATAAATGTCGGTGCCCTCTTCGTCACTTTGCGGATCGAGATGACCAATCTGCAAATCGGGAATGTAAGCGAGCCCCAGCCAGGAAAAGGCAAGCGTCGCGAGGATTCCAAGAACGAGCGGAGTGAATCCTTTCATCAATGCGCCACTACCTCTCCAGGTTCAGGGTTCACCGGATTCAAAAATGTCGGCACGCTGGCGGTGCGGCCAAGGCCGAGAAGCATGAGCAGAAAATGATAAGCAAAGACGAAATGCGCCACTGTCATCAAGATTCCGGAAAGACTGCGTCCACGCAGATACGGCAGAACGGACTGTGTGCTTTCGGTGAACGGCAGGGCTGGGTTGTCCATGTTCAGACCCTGCACCAGGCCGCCGGTAATAAGCATCAAGGTCATGAGTCCAATGCCGTAAACGGACGCCCAGAAATGAATCTTAATGAGCGAGGCGAAGCGCCATTCGCGACCGACCAATCGCGGCACGATGTAGTACATCGCTCCGAACATGATCATACTAAAAAAGGCGTAGAGACCGATGTGACTGTAGGCAACGCTGACCTCGCTGAATTGGAAGTAACGCGCGAGAGAGCGCAACGAAATGACGACGCCGAGCAGGCTAAACGCAGTATATGACATCGCTCCGAAAACGGTGAAACGGAGCGTGGGGCTGTAACGCATGAGCGAAAAATAGCCGCGCATGGTCATGTGATGATTCAGTCC
>QHPM01000129.1 GCA_003219095.1 Verrucomicrobiota bacterium | reverse complement strand
CCCAACTTTTGTGAAGACAAAACGAGCCGGGATGTAATTGCTCCAGTTGCTGCGCCGCTTTTGTCGTCAACTTTCCTGATTCGACCAGCTTTTCCAACTCAGAATCCATTCGAGGTCGTTCACCCTACGAAAAAGGTTACGGCGCGCGAGAGAAAATTGGAGGTGCGCCTGGTGTTTCGGATTGCGGCCTTCCACGCAACGTGAAACGGTTGCCGCCGTGCCGACGAGCATTTGGTTTTGGATCACATTTCATATCGGCGTTTTCATCGCCCTCGCGGTTGACCTGGCAAGCTTCAAGCGGCGCCATCGTGCGTTATCGATGCGGGCGGCGACGTTACGAAGTCTGCTTTGGGTGGTGCTCTCGCTCGGCTTCAGCCTGGTTGTGGCCCAAACGCAAGGGCCGGACCGTGCTTTGGATTTTCTCACCGGCTATCTCATCGAGTATTCGCTCAGCGTCGATAACATTTTTGTTTTCGTCCTCATCTTCGCCTATTTCAAAGTCCCGCCCATCTCGCAGCATCGCGTTTTAGTATGGGGCATCGTGGGCGCGCTAGTTATGCGGGGAGTAATGATCTGGCTGGGTGTTTCCCTCGTCTCCAGTTTCCATTTCATCCTCTACTTTTTCGGCGTTTTTCTGGTCATTACCGGGATCCGAATGGCCTTCAGCAAACAGCAAACCGATTTTGGCGACAGCTGGTTCCTGCGGATGTGCCGCAAATTAATGCCGGTAACGCGCGACTTTCGCGGTTCCCATTTCACCGCCCGGATCGATGGGCGGCTCATGCTCACCCCGCTTGCTTTGGTTTTGCTCGTGATCGATGTGATGGACCTTGTCTTCGCGGTCGATTCCATTCCGGCCGTCTTCGCTATCACCCAAGACACTTTTATCGTTTATACTTCGAATATTTGTGCGATTCTCGGCCTGCGCTCCCTCTACTTCTTGCTGGCCAATTTGATGAATCGGTTTGTTTATCTGCGGCTCGGCCTCTCCATTATTCTCGTTTTCGTTGGAATTAAGATGACCCTGTCCAAGCTTTTTCCGATCCCAAATTACATCTCGCTCGTGGCCATTATTGCGGTGCTGGTCGTCACGATTGGCGCATCCATTTTTATGACACGGGACCAACCGGCCAGTGACCCACGAAATTAGGATTGTGAAATCGCTCCCTTTTTGCTCCAATTCAGAGTTGCGTATGAAAATCCTTGTCTTCCTCGCCGGTCTCGCGCTTGCCAGTTCCGCACTAGCGGATATTCACGATCCACCCTCAAACGATTATGGACCGACGCGCAAGCTCGGCCGCGGCTTCTCTAATTTCTTTCTGGCCCCGGCGGAAATCCCGGTGACGATTGCGACAGTTAACACCAACGAAGGCAATTCTGCCGCAGCCGGCTACGGTGTTGTACGTGGCGTTGGACGTTCGGCGGCGCGACACGTCGCCGGCTTGCTCGAAATTCTGCTCTGGCCTGTGCCGGCTTATCGGCAAAGCTATTATCCGTTACTGCCAAGCGATATTCCGTGGATCCACGCTGGCTACGCGGAGTTCCCCCCTGAGCTCGGCAACGAAACGAAATATCCTTACGTGCGCGATTATTAAGCTCCCACTTCCTCTTCTTTCTTCGATTTTGTTTCTAGATTGAAGATACAGAGGTAGAGGAAGAGTGGAGCTTCAAGTTACCGATGTCGCCTTCGGCGGGAAAGGGGTCGCGCGCACAAATGGCAAGGCCGCGTTTGTGCCCTACGTCATCGATGGAGAAACCGTTTCGGCAAGCATCACGCGCGAACACAAAAAATTTCTCGAAGCGGAACTGGAAAGCATTGTTACGGCTTCGCCGCATCGGGTCGAGCCGCGTTGTCCCTACTTCGGACGTTGCGGCGGCTGCGTTTACCAGCACATCGATTACGAACACCAACTGGCCTTGAAATGGCGGCAGGTAAAAGAAACCCTGCGGAGGATTGGCGGGTTGAAAGAGCCGCCGATGCGTCCTCTCATTCCTTCGCCGATCGAATACGAATATCGCAATCGGATCACGGTGCATGTGCGCGATGGTGTGGTCGGATTTTTCCGGCGCGAATCGAACAAGCTGCTTGATATTGAACGTTGTCCAATCGCGTTAAATGAAGTTAACGCGCAGTTAGCTGAATTAAGGGAAGGCCGTCCGCGCGATGGCCATTATACCTTGCGTGCCGGGGTAGGCTCGCGCGTGTTCACGCAGGCAAATGATGCCGTTGCAGCCGCGATGCTCGATCTGGTGGATCGTTTGCTCGGCCCAGCAACCGGTACGCTCATCGATACGTATTGTGGCGCGGGATTTTTTTCGAAACGATTGCGCGGGCGCTTTGGAAAAGTGATCGGAATTGATTGGGACCAACACGCGATTGCCGTTGCGCGCGAAGATGCGAACGAAAACGAAGTCTACGTTGCGGCGGATGTTGAGGCGGAGCTGGGCCCGCGATTGCGATCAATCGGGCCTCCCTCGGACGAAGGAAATAGGGCGGTCATAGTCGACCCGCCTGCGACCGGTCTTAACAAAACGATTGTCGAAACGCTAATGGAACATCAACCGACCCAATTGATCTACGTTTCCTGCAATCCCGCCACTCTCGCGCGAGATCTCGCCGTTTTGAAGAAATCGTTCGGCATCGATTCGATCACCCCGTTGGACATGTTCCCCCAAACGGCCGAAATCGAGTGTGTTGCGCATCTAAAGTGAAACCCAGGCGCGGCAGCAACGGCGGGTGGGCCCGTTCCGTCGGATGATGCCCAACGCGCCGAGCGCAGAATCGGTGACTGCGAATGGGGCGGCGCCGATGTTGTAGCCGCGGTCGATGACCCCGGGCCGGCGTCAACGACCCCGGCTTCAAGGGCCTCGGAGCGCGCGACTGCTCGATTCACCTTTCGTAAGGGGACTATAGAATGCACTTGCGCCGGGCGCGCCGAGCAGTCGAAAGTCCCGACAACAAGATGGCAGAACCCGTGCTCGGGCAGGCGGCCGGCGTGCATCGGCCGCGTAATTTGGATTGGAAACGCGCGGCAGCGCTGCTCTACGGCGACTGGGGCACGAGCAAGGCCTACGTCATCGGCCTGGCTTTTCTCGCAGCCGGTTATGCGTCATTGCCGATCATTCTCGCGGTCTGCGTTCTCACCGGCCTGGTCGGAATCAATTACGCCGTCATCTGCCGCTATTTTCCCGATGGCGGCGGTGTTTATTCCGCCGCGCGTTCGCAAGGGCGACTGCTCGCGGTAGTGGGCGCGCTCCTCTTGATCGCCGACCTCACCGTAACTGCTGCGCTCAGCGGCTGGTC
>QHPM01000128.1 GCA_003219095.1 Verrucomicrobiota bacterium | reverse complement strand
AGCCAGGACGGCAAACATAACCACTCAGGTGGCAAGTCGAGTCGAGGAAGTCGGACCCATCGTCGTCATGGACGGGAACCTTTTGTGTGGCTGTCGATCTTCTCTGTCACCAAAGTTATCGCGAGGAGAGAAGGCCCGACACTATTGGGTCGGAAGTAACGAGCGCTCCTATATTTGAACCGGCCGACCGAGTGCTCACTGAGGTAAGCGAATTCGTGGCCACCGCCATAGACTTGCTGCAAATATTAACAGCGACACGAAACTCGCCGCCGCCCCGGCAAAGAGGAGCGGAGGACGATAACGCAATTCCACCGTATGTTCGCCTCTATCAAAAACTGCGCCCAATAGCCCGACATCCACGTTAAGGACCGGCGCCGACCGACCATCTTGAAAGGCCTGCCAGCGGAACGAGCGAATGTTGAGCGCTGTGCTACGGCGCTCCGCGATAATACTCGGAAATGAGGTTTCAATTACTTGCCTCTTTATTTCGCCGTCGCTCAGCTGCGAGAGTCCATGCTTATCGGCAGTGCTCTTGTCCGAAAGAACCACGGCGTGCAGCAGCGCAATCGGCTTTGCCCAATCAGGCAACTGCCGGAAGACATCCTCAACTATGTAATGATCGAAACTTAGCCCCAATGGGAGAAACAACTGATTGCGGAACAGATACTTTTTGCCATAGCGTTTGACAAACTCGTATTGCTCGGCGGTCTGGAATGGGACAGGATTCTCTACGAGCGCGTATTTTTCACACGCAAAAGTGGACAGTAGCGGATGTCCGAGCAAGCCATATGACCATCGCGTATCCGTGGCGAGATCGAAATCAGAAATGGCGCCTACGGCCATTAGGAACTTGATATAATTGAGGTTGTTGAAAGAGCTGTAGGAGGATGTCCCGTAATATCCGAAGACCATTGCATCGTTCAGACTCTCGCGCATGCCGGGGCCTGACCCCCGAGTTTTCGTAATGCGAAAGAAGTCTTTATCACTCACATTGATGTCTCTTACTGCGTCTACCGTCTCGTCGTTGTAGCCAACGCGCTCGTTTAATTCGCTTTTTGTGACGGTGGGTCGATTAGCAACGGTGATTCGGTCGAGATACACGAGTTCGATGGCAGCTAGCACAACTATAATCCACCCGATGATATGCGGCCGTTTCACGAGCCGTCCGAGTGATAATAGGATGGTGTAACTGAGGAGAAGAACCGTGGCTGCGACCCTCGGGGAGGGATTTATCAGCGATTGGAATTCCCTAAGCGGAAAGTAAAGGATTCCGATTAATAAGAAGATCGTGCCCCCAAGTAGCCACAGATTGAGACGACCGTCTTCTATGTAGCGAGAAAAAGCAGTCATCCCAAGTGTGATAATGCCGAAGACGGCAAACAAGGAGAGCGTCCTGTAGTAATCGCCTTGGAAAGCCCAAAAGAAATATCTGAACCAGGGAAACAGCGTTGTTACGAGGATGACAGCCAAAATCAATCCATAAACAATTCGCTGACGCAGGCTGCTACCGACAAATATCTGCGGAAAAATAACAAGACATAGAAGTCCGCAGTAGGTCATCGGCGCTTCCAAATAATTCTCCCATCCGCGAAAACCATCCCCGGTTCCCATCAGGTCATTTCCGAATGGCCGCAACACTGCGGTCATGTAATGCAATGACGACGCCAGGCCGAATATGGGCTGGGAGGATAATTGGCCTACCAAGGAAGTTGGTCCGGAGCCGCGCGGGCTATTCAACAGCCCGTAAAAGCTGTTTACGCTCAAAATAGCGCCAAGGCCAACACCGAGAAGTGCTGCCCCAGCCAGTAGCGCACATGTTCGCAAGATCGGCAGAGGCTGCCATGAGAAACGCTCGATCAGTCGTGCCGGGACGTAAAAACATAAAAAGAGGGCGCCGAGGTAGAGATGGAACGCGCCAAGGAAACCGACCGCCGTCACCGCCAGGACAAGGTAAACCCATCGTCCGCGACTTGCAGCTTGCTCGGCTGCGAACAAAAGGAAGGTAAAACAGATCACTTCGTTGGCATGGAAATACCAACAACTGCCCATGCACATATACGCCGAGAAAGACAACAACAATGCGCCAAGAAGACAGCTCGGGAAAGCCAGGCCGCGATTGACAAGGAAACGCGCAAATAACAAGCCGGAGAGCATCACGTAAAGCAGATGCTGATAGACCAGACCCGTGGCGATCGCTCCTTTTGCCAGCCAGACAACCGGAGTGATCAGAAGTGCGCTGAGGGACGAAAAGATGTTCTGGCCCATCCCGACACGAAAAGACCATGAAGGAATTCCTTCATCGCGGATATAATCTGAAACCAGAACATATCGCGGATAATAGATGTTAATCGAGTCCACGCCGACGTCTTTATAAAGCAGAGTACCGTTGCCGAAGATAAAATGCTGGTAGACGAGGAGCCAGAGCACCACCAAAACGAGCGCAACCGCAGCTGTGCGGAAGAGCCGACGACTGCGCGACCGGAGCCTTGAAGCATTCCCGGGCCCTAAATCGAATTTCATACGTTGGAGTTTGCTACGAACGATTTAATCCGAAAAGCAGCCAAGGCTAACCGGGTTAGAACTCGCGAGCGAGGGAATGGGCGACCCCCCAATCTCCGAGTCGAATCGATCGACGGAGATGCTCCTCGTTGAGGATCGATGGATCGGCCGCTCTTGGAAAATACGAGGCTGCACCTAGAGAGCTGCCTTTGCTCACTCTTAGATTTGTCTAGCTTTCGCTGCTCCGCTCGCCTTGTCATACTATCTACTTTGCACAAGCGTACGCACCCAAGGTGATTCAACGGAAAAAATTCCTTCAGCTCCTGTTGGAAGACGGCGCACTGGCGCCTCGTCTCCGTTTGCTTCGGTTCGCTGGGAAAATGCTTGTTCCCTCCTATCGGTTTAAGTGGCCGCAGCTCGACTGGTGGAAAAATGAGGAATTTACTCATTACCTTGATCGGTTCGGCGAATTGCGGGTGCTCAATACCGACCGCAAGTGGATGGTGCATCAGCTCTTAAGATTGGTTTCGCATCTGCCGGGCGATACCGCGGAGTGTGGTGTGTTTCGCGGAGCGACATCTTATCTCATCTGCAGTGCCAACGAAGAATCTCAAGCGGAAGATAAGACGCACCATCTCTTCGACTCGTTCGAGGGTCTTTCCGAACCTGGTCCTGCCGACGGAGTCCACTGGAGCAAAGGAGATTTGAAATGCGGGATCGAACACGTGCGGAAAGCGCTTTCTGATTTCGCCAAAGTTAGGTTTCACCCTGGCTGGATACCCGACCGCTTTCAAGATGTGGATGATCGGAAATTTTCATTTGTTCATATCGACGTGGACCTCGCGGAGCCAACGCGGCAGAGCCTCGCATTTTTCTACCCGCGGATGGAACCGGGCGGGATCATCGTTTGTGATGACTATGGTCAAAGCACTTCGCCTGGAGCCACGCAAGCGGTCGATCGTTTTCTGGCGGATAAACCTGAAAAGATGCTAATGCTTCCGGAGGGAGGAGGGTGCTTGATGGTGAAAACGCCAACGGCAAACGCCGCCCGCCTGCAGCAGAGAATAACAACCTGCTGACAACCCTCGGTGGCCGTCAGTGCTTCCAGTGGGAAAGATCTTTACGGAGAAATTGGCTTAAGGCCCGCGTGTCGTCACGATAAAAGTCCAGCAATTTCGTTCGGGTCGCTTCCTTAATCGGAGGCGGTGTGAATGATTTGAGATTTCGCTGCTGAACCCAATC
>QHPM01000124.1 GCA_003219095.1 Verrucomicrobiota bacterium | reverse complement strand
ATCGAGACAATCTCGTTCGCGCGCGACATCCGGCCGAGGACAAAAAGGAGTGCCAGCAGAAGCGATACCGGCAAGAGGATCACCAGGATCTGCGGAATTTGGGTGGCGTAAAATTCCAGCACCCGCCCAAAACCGAAGTGTTGATCAAGAAAGGTCGAGATGCTGTCGCTGATATCGAAGATGAGCCAGATCGATATGAACCCGATGATGCAGTAAAGGTAAGCCTGCAGGAAATTTCGGGTAATATATCGATCAAATAAATTCACAACGTCTTTCCGAACGAGCCGGATTCAGAGTAATCTGCAATTAAGAGATGATTGCATTACGCGACTCCATTGGCTCGGATTTTGTGGAACGAACCGAATCGTTTTTTTCGCCGAGCGGACTTTTAGCGAAGGCGAAAAATTTCGAGCGACGCCCGCAACAACAGCAAATGGCGGCGGCGGTGGCGCGGGCGCTGGAGGAAGAGCGACATTTGGTGGTGGAAGCCGGCACCGGGGTAGGCAAATCGCTGGCGTATCTAGTTCCCGCGGTTTTGTTTGCGCTGGGGGAAAAGAAAAAGGCAATCATCTCCACGCACACAATCAATCTTCAGGAGCAACTTCTCTACAAAGACATTCCGATTCTACAAAAAGTTCTGCCGGAGACTTTCGACGCCGCGCTCATCAAGGGCCGGCAGAATTATGTCTGTCCGCGCCGGCTGTTGCGCGCGCGTGAGCAGCAAAACGATCTCTTTACCGGACCGGAGCAGAACGAACTCGAAGAAATTTCCGCCTGGGCGGCGCGAACGCGAGACGGCACCCTGAGCGATTTGTCCTTTGAGCCAAATGCCAAGGTTTGGGGGCAAGTTTGCAGCGAGGCTCACATTTGTACCAAGAAATCGTGCGGGCAAAGCGATCGCTGTTTTTATCAGCGCGCCCGTCGAAAATTCGAGAACGCACAGGTTGTGGTCATCAATCACACGCTACTGTTCATGCTCCTGGGCGGCGTTGAGGAGCAGATGGAACGGGAGAGCGGATTTCTGTTTCCCAACGATTTTCTAATTTTGGATGAAGCGCACACGGTAGAGCAAACCGCTTCCCGCCAGGTTGGGACCGTGATTTCGCAGTACCTGTTGCGGGCGACGGTGCTGCGTCTCTATAACGCGCGCTCGAAAAAGGGATTGTTTACAGTGACCCGCGACGCCGCCGGTGTCCAACTGGCCGCGGAAATTGTCGATCAAATCGACAAATTTTTTGAAACGCTGGGGGCGCGCTGCGATTTCCGCAAAAGTCGCGAATTTCGCGTGCGCCATCCGGAACTGGTCCCGGACACGATCACGGGCCGCCTCATCGCGTTGCAGGCGCGCGTGGCAGAAGTGGTGAAACACCAAGATGACGAAATGTTAAAGTCGGAATTGCTGGAACTTGGGCGGCGCATCGCCGAGGCACGTTGCGGCATCGGAGTTTTCCTCGAACAGTCCGCGCGCAATCACGTGTATTGGGTGGAGAGGACCGGCAAGGTTGGACAACTTCTGACGCTCAACGCCGCACCGATCGATATCGCCCCCGCATTACGGCAAATGCTTTTCCGCGAGGGGCGCACCTGTGTCATGACCAGCGCAACGCTCGGGGTGGGACGAAAAGACCTGACGTATTTTCGCAATCGCGTGGGCGCGGAAGAAGCCGAGCCGCTTCAGCTCGGCAGTCCATTCAATTTCAATCAGCAGATGAAGCTCTTTGTCGTGCGCAAAAATTATCGCGCGATGCAGCAGCTGGCGGCGCGGATCGAAAATTTTTGCGTGGAACACGATTTGAATTTGCTGGTGCAAGGTGGCGGTCTGCCACGGACGAAATTACTCGAGCAATTCAAAGGCACGCCCCGCAGTGTCCTCTTTGGCACCGACAGCTTCTGGGGCGGCGTTGACGTGCCTGGTGACGCGTTGCGCAACGTCATCATCACGCGGTTGCCCTTCGCCGTTCCCGATCATCCCTTGATCGAGGCGAAACTGGAAAATATCGAAGCGTACGGCGGCGACGCCTTCACCGAATATTCGCTGCCGGAAGCAATTCTGAAATTGCGTCAAGGAGTCGGCCGTCTCATTCGCACCAAAAGCGATCAGGGCATCATCGTGATTCTGGACAATCGGATTGTGACCAAACCATATGGGCGCGCCTTTATGAGCGCCTTGCCGAAGTGTCCAGTAGAGGTTTTGTGAGCGGGAGTAAAGCTACGCTCATCCGTAGCGTAGCGAAGCGGAGCCGAAGGATCCCGATAAAGTTAGCTTAACGGTTTCGCGGCGGGATCCCTCGGTCCGAGCCGGACTGGCATTTTCGCTCGGGATGACGATCATGTTCACTTGAACATGTCCTGAAGACATCTTACAATTGGCGTGTGAATGCCCTTGCTTTGTCCATCGCGCCGGTGGTCTTGCCGGCGCGCACGGCCAAACAAATCGAGCGCGCCAAAGAAACAGAACGCATTCTCTCGATTCTGCATCAATGGGGAATTCATACTCTTGGACAACTCGCGGCGTTGCGACGCGATGAGCTTGCCGCGCGTCTCGGAATGCGCGCGTTTGAACTGTGGGAACGCGCCAATGGCCGGGCCGAGCGCATTTTGAAACTCGTTTCTCCGCCGGAATCGTTCATCGAAAGCTTTGAGTTCGAAAATGAAATTGAAACGGCTGAGCCGTTGCTTTTCATCCTGCGACGGTTTTTGCAGCAGCTGGCGACCCGATTAAACGCAATCTATCTCGTCGCCAAAGAACTGCGGCTGCGCATCACTTTCGCCGACAAATCGCAGTACGAGCGCATCTTCAAAATTCCGCAGCCGACGAACAACGAAGACATCCTTTTTCGGATGCTGCACACGCATCTGGAAAACTTTACTTCGAAGCATCCAATCGTTGCGATTGAATTGGAAGCGCAGCCGTCACGTTCGGTGCGGCAACAGTTTGGACTTTTCGAAACGGTATTGCGCGACCCCGTGCAATTGCATGAGACACTGGCGCGGCTCGTCGGGCTGCTCGGAGCGGATCGCGTCGGCACACCGGTCCTGGAGGAAACGCATCGGCCGGATGCGTTTCGGATGGAACCGTTTGCATGGGAATTCCGTCAGCCCGAGCAGAAGCTTGGTCAGCCCGAGCGATGTCGAGGGATTCCGATGCGTAATCTTAAAGGTAACATGGCGGGATCCGTCGACTCCGCTCGGGATGATGGCAAGCAACGAATTCCGCTGCGGCGTTTCCGAAAACGAACAAAGGCGACAGTGTTATTGGAAAACAATCGGCCCACTCACGTGCGTGCGGCGGAAGTCCGAGCCGGACTGGCAGTTGAAGGCACGACGATGAGACAGCATGGACCGTTTCCGATTTCGGGGAATTGGTGGGACGAGCACGCCTGGGCGCGGGTGGAATGGGATGTAGAAATCGAGAATGGCGTCATTGCGCGCTGCCATTGCGATCAGGACGGGTGGGCGATCGATGGGATTTATGATTGAGCAACAATTCACGGTCATCCTGAGCGGAGCGAAGCGGAGTCGAAGGATCCCGTTGCGACATCTTTAAGGTAACGCCACGGGATCTCTCAACTTCGCTCGGGATGACCAGATAAGATATGTCTTACGTCGAACTTCACGCCTGTAGTGCTTTCAGTTTCTTGCGAGGCGCGTCGTTTCCGGAACAACTCGTACAAGTCGCGGCTGAGTTAGAAATGCCGGCGCTGGCGTTGCTCGATCGCAACGGGGTTTATGGTTCGCAACGATTTTCCGTGGCGGCGCATGAGCAAAAAGTTCGGCCAATCATCGGAGCGGAATTAACGATGGAAGACGGCAGCGTGCTGCCGGTGCTGGTGGCAAGCCGTCTCGGCTACGCCAATCTTTGCTCTTTGCTCACCCAGGCACATCTGCGCAGCAATGTGAAAGGGGAGTGCGCAGTGAAGTGGGATGAGCTACCGGAATTTGCGCAGGGGTTGGTGGCGTTGCTGGGGAACAACGCGTCGAACGATCTGCCGGGTAGCGCACGCGTCTCGCGTGCTAACGCCAGTCCGGCTCGGACTTTCGGCGTCACGCCGAAACAATCTTTCCAAAGTCCGCGAAAGCGGGACGCTTTCGCCAGCACGCGAGACGCGTGCGCTACCCGGAGTTCAGAAAATCGCGCGCAGGTTTTGATCGATGCGTTCGGCCGCGAAAACGTCTATGTCGAAATTCAGCGACATTTTTTGCGGGGTGAAGATCGGGTTAATCGCGCGCTGGTTGATCTCGCTTCGAAATTCCGGTTGTCGATCCTCGCGACCAATGGGGTGCAGTATGCCAAGCCGTACGGACGTCAGGTGTTGGATGTTTTCACCTGCATTCGTGAGCACACCCACCTCGATCTCGCCGGAAAATTACTCACCCAAAACGCCGAGCGCCATTTGAAGAGCGACGCGGAGATGCGCGCGATCTTTTGCGATTTACCCGACGCAATCACGAACACGGAGCGAGTGGCGGAACGGCTCGAATTTTCCCTCGAAAACATCGGTTACGAATTTCCTGAATATCCCGTGCCAGATGGGCACACCATGAATTCGTTCCTGCGCACGATGGTGTTGTTTGGTGCGCAACAGCGTTACGAGTCGATTACAAAAAAAGTAAAGCGTCAACTGGAAGAAGAACTCGCGCTCATCACCCGGCTCGGGTTTTCCGGATATTTTTTGATCGTATGGGACATCGTGAATTTTTGCCGCGAAAATAATATCATGGTGCAAGGCCGCGGCAGCGCGGCAAACAGCGCGGTCTGTTTTTGTCTCGGCATCACCCCGGTTGATCCGGTGAGCAATCATCTCGTCTTCGAACGTTTTCTGAACGAGAGCCGCAAAGGCTGGCCGGACATTGATCTTGATTTGCCGAGTGGCGACCGACGCGAGCGCGTCATCCAGGAAGTATACCGGCGTTATGGGAAACATGGCGCGGCCATGACCGCGAACGTGATTACTTATCGGGGGCGAAGCGCGGCACGCGAGATCGGAAAAGCGCTGAATTTTTCACCAAGCACTCTCGATCGCTTTTCGCATTTGTTCGCGAGCGGCGATTTTCCGCACACCCTCGAGCTGGAAGCGCAAATCGAGCAGGCGGGTTTGCCGAAAGCGCATCCGCGGATGCCGGCGTTCATTGGTTTATACCAGGCGATTTACGCATTGCCGCGGCATCTCGGGCAGCACTCCGGTGGGATGATTATTTGTCAGAATAAACTGAGCTCGTTTGTGCCATTGGAAAACGCCTCGATGCCGGGCCGAGTGGTGGCGCAATGGGACAAGGATGACTGCGAAGATCTGGGCATCGTGAAAGTCGATCTGCTGGGGCTCGGCATGATGTCGTTAATGCAGGACGCATTTGAGCTTTGTCGCGAACGCGGTCGCCCCCTCGATCTCGCCCACATCCCGAAGGACGACGCGAAAACTTTCGAGATGATGCAAACGGCCGATACCATCGGAGTTTTCCAAATCGAAAGTCGCGCGCAAATGGCGACGCTGCCGCGATTGAAGCCGAAATGTTTTTATGATGTCGTGATTGAAGTCGCGATCATCCGTCCGGGCCCGATCCAGGGTGACATGGTGCATCCGTATCTGGCGCGTCGCGCCGGCAAGGAAGAGGTCGCTTATTTCGACGAACGACTAAAGCCGGTGCTGGAACGCACCCTGGGGGTGCCGCTCTTTCAGGAACAGATGCTCAAGATCGCGATGATCATGGCGAATTTTTCCGGCGATGAAGCCGAGGAATTACGCCGTGCCCTCAGTTTTCATCGTTCGGAAGAGCGGATGAACCGAGTGAGCCTAAAACTGCGCGACGCGATGGGGCGCAACCAGGTCGCGCCAGAGGTGATCGAAAAAGTGTTGCATTCCATCACGTCCTTCGCGCTCTACGGATTTCCGGAATCGCATGCCATCAGTTTTGCGATTTTGGCCTATGGCAGCGCTTATTTGAAAGCGCATCGCGCAGCGGAGTTTTACGCGAGTCTGATCAACAATCAGCCAATGGGTTTTTACACACCGGCGACAATTGTGAAAGATGCGCGACGGCACGATGTGAAAGTGAAGCCGGTGTGCGTGGCGCAATCGGAATGGAATTGCACCGTGATTGCGGACGAGACGATTCGATTGGGATTTTGTGTGGTGAACGGATTACAACGCGAACACACGGATGATTTTTTGCGGGAACGTAATGAGCGCCCGTTTTTGTCGCTGGAAGATTTTCGGAAACGCGCAGCCCTGCTAAATTTGCTGGAAAGCGAGAGCTTGGGGAGCGCAGGCTGCCAGCCTGCAGTTTGCGGCAGCTTGCCGCAAACATCTGCGACGCGGGCGGGCAAGTGTGACGATTCCGTCCGGCAAGCTGCCGGAGTCCGAGCCGGACTGGCGATCAGCAGGCTGGCAGCCTGCGCTCCCCAGAACGCAACGCCGTTGCCGGCAATGACGTTACCGGAACGGGTGCGGGCGGATTACGAGCTGATGGATCTGACGACCGGACCGCATCCGATGAAATTGGTGCGCGCACAATTACCTGATGTCTGGCGAGCGATCGATCTGGCGCAGGCAAAACATGGATCGACCGTGCGGATCGCGGGTAATGTGATTTGCCGTCAGCGGCCCGGGACGGCAAAAGGTTTTGTTTTCATCAGTCTCGAAGACGAAACCGGTGTATCAAACGCGATTGTGACACCCGACTTATTCGAGCAAACCAGATTGCTCATTACCGAGGAACCATTTCTTGCGATCGAAGGCGAAGTGCAAAACACCGATCACGTGGTGTTAATCAAAGCGCAGAAAATTTTGCCACTGATCAGCGAGGGCCTGGTTGGCTCCGACTCCCACGATTTTCATTGATCGTCTTGTAGCCGCGGTCGTTGGCCGCGGCCCGCGACAGAATTATTCGCCGGCGTGGCGCTTCGATGTCGGTTTCGGTCCGCTGATTTCCTGGGCGGGTTGGTCGCCCATCCAATCGGTGTGGAAAATTCCGGGTTTATCAACGCGCTCGTAGGTATGGGCGCCGAAGAAGTCGCGCTGCGCCTGCAGCAAATTCGCCGGCAAACGCGCGGAACGATAGCTGTCGAAGTAGGCCAGGGAAGCGCTGAAGGCTGGCACGGCCACGCCGTAATTGATGGCGGTTGAAACCGCGACGCGCCAATTGTGCTGCGTTTTGGCGATGATGTCGGTGAAGTATTGATCGAGCAGCAGGTTGTGCAGCTTCGGATCGCGCGCGTAAGCCTCGGTGATGCGGTTAAGGAATTTCGCGCGAATGATGCAGCCGCCGCGCCAGATGGTCGCGATATCGCCAAAGTTCAAATTCCAATTGTAAGAGGCGCTGGCGGCACCGAGTAACTCCATGCCTTGGGCGTAGGAAACAATTTTCGAAGCGTAAAGCGCGTCGTGCACGGCTTGGATAAGCTCGTCCCGATTGCCGCTGAAAGTAGGCGATTGTGGCTGCGGCAAGATTTTCGATGCAGCCAGACGCTCTTCTTTGCGCGAGGAAATGACGCGCGCTTCCACTGCGGCGTTGATGGTTGAGATAATGACGGATTGACTCAGGGCGGATTGCAAAGTCCAAAGGCCGGTCCCCTTTTGGCCCGCTTTATCGAGAATAACGTCGACTAACGGCTTGCCGGTATCAGGATCTAGTTTCCGAAAAATTTCCGCGGTGATCTCGATGAGATAACTTTCGAGCGCGCCGCGATTCCACTCCGCGAAGATGTCGGCCAGATGGTTGGCTTCGAGCCCGAGGACGTTTTTTAAAATGGCATAGGCTTCGCAGATCAACTGCATGTCGCCGTATTCGATGCCGTTATGGACCATCTTGACGTAGTGTCCTGCTCCGTCCGGCCCCATGTAGCGGCAGCACGACTCGCCATCGACTTGGGCCGCGATCTTGCGGAAAATGGGCGCAATTATTTCGTAACCCTCGCGGCAGCCGCCCGGCATGAGAGAGGGGCCTTTGAGCGCGCCTTCTTCGCCGCCGGAAACGCCACAGCCAATATAGTGAATTCCCTTTCCTTCGAGATCGCGGAAGCGCCGCTGGGTATCGATGAAAAGGGAGTTTCCGCCGTCGATGAGTACGTCGCCTTTCTCCAAGAGTGGAGCGACTTCGCCAATCACTTGTTCAACCGGTTTGCCCGCTTTGATCATCAGCATCGCTTGGCGTGGACGTTTCAGCGTGCCGATGAATTCCTCGATCGTTTCCGTCGGCGCGATTTTTTTTCCTTTGCCCCGGGTGGCCACAAATTTTTCGGTGACCGCGGTAGTGCGATTAAAAACGGCGACAGAAAAGCCTTTTGATTCCATGTTGAGGGCAAGATTCTCGCCCATCACCGCCAGGCCGATCAGGCCAATATCCGATTGCATCGTTATGATTTTGAGGAACTGGTTTTAAGGTGGGTTCAATCTAGGCAATGCAGTAAACGAGTATCCCCAGCAAATGGCAAATTGCGATTGTGAAGTGGCGTTGGCGAGCGGCCCGCTCGGCTCCATTTCGCCGGAGACCACGTTAGGTGCAGGTGCGATCGTTGAGTTTTTTGGAAACGTTCGTCCGCTGGAAAACGGCGAACAGATTGAGGGGATCGAATACGAGGCGCACCGCGGCATGGCTGAGCATCAGTTGCGAAAAATTGCGCACGAAGCCGCAGAGCAATTCGATCTTTTGACGATCAAGCTGTATCACAGCGTTGGTTTTGTCGCGGTGGGCGAAACCTCTTTATTCTTGCGGGTCGCAGCCGCTCACCGAGGCGTCGCGTTCGAAGCGAGCCGGTGGACCATCGATGAGTTAAAAAAACGCGTTACGATTTGGAAATCGGTCAGATTCCGGGTTGGATCGGCGAGGGAAAAGGAAAGGTCTGCTCCGGCGTTAGCATGAATTGGGCGAACCGTCTTACTCTCAGCCGGCTCGCTCTGACGATTTTGTTTGTGGCGGCGCTGAGCTCGCCCTGGCGTTACGCACACACTACCGCGCTAATTACTTTTCTTGTCGCCGGTATCACCGATTTTTTTGACGGCGAGATCGCTCGCCGTTACCAAACCGTGACAAACTTCGGAAAATTAATGGATCCGCTGGTGGACAAAATCATGATCGCGGCAGCCTTCATCTCGCTCGTGCCATTACGCGCCATCCCAGCGTGGGCGGCAACGGTGGTCGTCGGTCGCGATTTCCTAATCACGGGACTGCGCTTAATGGCAAGCGCAAAGGGGCAGGTTTTATCAGCGGAGCGTTTGGGTAAACACAAGACTTCCTGGCAAATCATTACGGTCATTTTCTTTCTCACCTTGCTTGCGATTGCGGAATGGAGCCGGAACAGCATGGCGAGCGATTGGTGGCAGCGCGCCTGGAACGAAGCCGGGACCGCTTTGGTATGGTTAACTGTCGCGCTGACCCTTTACTCCGGCCTTGGCTATGCCTGGCGACACCGCACTGTCATCGAGTCCGATCTTTAATCGAAACCAGCTGTGCTGGGCGCTCAGACTGCTGATCTACTGATTGGCCTTTAGAAGGAGATTGTCATTCCGGCAAAGTAGCGGTTGCGAGTATAGGAACCGACAGATTGAAGCGGTTCTAATGCGACTGCACCCGAGCCGCGGCCTACTTCGGTGTAGCGGTAACCGACATTAACCGCCCAATGTCGCGTGATGGCGTAGCGAACGGAAGGCGTGATGTCGAAGGTATTTTCGGTCGATGATCCTCCGAGCGATCTGCTCGACGTCGGATTGCTAGTTTGATTGTCGCCGTGAAAGTAGATCAGCCCAAGGCTGGCGGTGACCCGTGCAGTCATCGCATAATTCAGTTGCAGGTTGGTTCGAAAGGTCTCGCGCCCCGCGCCCTGCTGCAGGTCGGACTCTTCGATTGAGTATCGATTTGTCCAGATGACATACGTGCTGCCCCCCGATCGCCGGCTTGCTGCCCTTGCTTGTGACTCCAGCTCGTACTCAAGCGTTGTCTCTACATAAGGCGAAATCCGGTCTCCGTTATTTCCCGAGCGAAATTGCACGCCGCTGTGCAAACCGGCCTTGAAACGTGGACTAAAGGATTGCTCCAATCCTGCGATTAGGGATTGAGTGGTCGATTCCTTCGCCGCGTTTGAAGATTCATTGATACTGAACCGATACTCCCCGGAAACGGTTGTCGTTGGCATCCAAAGATATCGCAGCTGCTCCGAAAATGCGTGTTCCAAGCGATCGTGTCCCGAGGCCGCCGAGCTTTCATACTCAAGCGCGCTTAGGGAATAACCGGTGATACTCGACAACCGATGTGACAATAGGTAGTGAGCGGAAAGTCGATTTGTCGAACGAAAGTAATTTCCCAGCCGGCGAGTTGAGCTGAGTGCGGTACCAAACTCCGGCTGGGCTTCGTAGGCTGAGGACGTCGAAAGATTGAGCGTCAAGCGCAGCGAGACTTTATAGGCCAGAGAAAACTCCAGGAAGAGGAGCGGGTCATAATCCCGGCCACCCGGATGATCAAAATAATAATTGATTCCACCGCCTATTAAGAGATCCATGGCGAGGCGGGCGCTGCCGAATCGATATCTAAAGTTAGCATTGGGATTCGCATACCAGGATGGTGAACCGGATGGAGTCAGGTTTACGTTATCGTCGTAGCCACCGTTGAGCGACCCTGAAAGCTCGAGATGCCGGCCGATATCGAATTCCGGCATGCTGACTTCGGTTCCAGCTACCGGGCTCCCCTCATCCGGACGAATTTGGACAGGTCCCTGAGGGGTTAGATCAGGGGGAGGCGTTGTTTCCACTTGCTGCCCGGTATCCGATTCGGCCGTAGGCAAATCCACCTGTGCTCCCAGTTGCCCGCCAATCGGCGCGAGTGCGAGAATGAGGGCGAGCCGGGAATATTTCGTAATTGTCACCATTTTTACAATGGAATGCGTCCTCGCAGATTGCGATTGAAATAAACTAGGGCGAGCCTGACCGCAAAAACTCATATAGCACAGGTCAACTTTTTCCCCGCGATCCGATCTTTCGATCTTTACCGCGGGTGGCGCAAATTCTTCGGTAACCGCAGGCGGAAACCGTGGAAATGGCAATGCCGCGAGCGGCGGTAAACTTATCCGAAGTGTAAAAGCAATTGGCGCTTCTGCGATTGAAACTCGTGCCAAAACTGAAGTCAGGCTCGACCTGATAGGTCGCGACGGTAACATTCCGGATCAGCTCCTGCGGCGTTGGTGCTGGGACGTTTCTGACTTGAGCTGCGCTTAGGCAAAGGTAGCAAATGGCGAGGATATCGTTCCGTGGCGCATTCTGTTTCTCCAGCAAGCAGGTGCGCACAGAGCTTGGTTGCCAGCAGTCCGCATGCCTTTTCGTAAACAACGAGAATGGAGAGTCTTGCGGAAAACCCATTGCTCCCATTTTAGACGGCGACGTATCCTTGGTACCTGCGCTCTGCAACTCCATTTTTTTCGAAAGGCTGCTTCGGGATTGATCTCAAACTCACCGGCCCACCCCGAACAACGTCGGCGACCGGGATACTGGGTTATCCCACAAATTTGTCCTGAAATCGGGCCTTAGCGGGTGAAGGGAATCGAACCCTCGTCAGTAGCTTGGAAGGCTACAGCTTTACCATTAAGCTACACCCGCGTTAGAACTGCCCAAGTTGCCGTGCCTGCATGTTCCTGCCAAGTGCTTTTTCGATGCCATCGCGACTTGCCAACAACTACCGTCGCCACTAGCACTCTCCTATGAAACGAATCGCCCTTTTTTTCCTGTTCGCCGCGATCGCCTCTCTCCGCGCGGATCTTACTCTCGTCCAGAAGGTCGATATGGCTGGAACACCAGGTGAAATGACGATCAAATTCAAAGGCGATAAGGTGCGGATAGATCCTGCCCCCCAAATGTCGATGATCACCGATGCAAAAACCGGCGATACCGTTACCCTGATTCATGCGGAAAGGAAAGTGGTGCGAATTTCGGGCGACAAAATGAAAGCGGCGGCGGAAATGGTTAAGAAGTTTGCCGGAGCTACTCCGGCTGAGCAAAAGTCCAGGCTGACTTCGCTTGGCCGCAAGGAAACTGTGAATGGGATGCCGACGGATGTTTTCACCACCGACACGGCAGTGGGTAAAGCGACTTATTACATCGCCACCGACTATCCGGACGGAGCCGCAATCATGAAGGAAATGAAGACAGCGCAACCGTCCGCCCTGGCGAACTCTGGCACGAACGTTCCCGATTTCAGAGACCTGCCTGGCGTGCCGGTGAAAATTGAGATGGATACGGTAAGAGGGCACGTCGTTATGACCCTGGTTTCAATCAAGCGCGATCCGATTCCGAACAGCGAATTTTCCATTCCGGCGGATTACACAGAAATAAAAATGCCCGATATTTTCGGCGGGAAAAGCGCGCCCGATAAGCCAGCGGAGAAAGTGCCGGCGTCGCCTCGGGTCGCGCCGATACCATCCGCCACTCCGTAATTAGGGCGCCGGCAGTGCCATCGCCGTTTATTCTCGCGTCGAATTCGCCGCGGCGACGCGTTCTTTTGGCGGAGGCGGGCTATGAATTCGAAGTCATTGCTCCGGCCGTGAGCGAAGTGGCGTCGGCGAATTTGTCCTTGCGCGAGCTGACAATCGCGAACGCCACCCGCAAAGGATTGGCCGTCTCCCAGGTCCATCCCCATCGGATCGTCCTCGCGGCCGATACTCTTGTTGCACTCGAAGGGGAAGTCATCGGTAAAACGATGTCTGCACGGGGGTTTTCATAGTGGGTCCACAAAAGAAAATCAGCTTCGCCGAGATCTCACAGGTCTGTTTCCGTAACCTGAACGAAAGAGGCATCGCCAATTACTTTCGTGTCGTTAATCCGATCGACAAAGCCGGCGCCTACGCGGCGCAAGCAGCCGGCCGAAGTATTATCGCATCGGTTGAAGGTTCGTTCACGAATGTGATTGGCCTGCCGATGGAGCGCACGACCGAAGTTCTCGCGCAATTTGGGCTTCGCCCCGCTAACGCGTCTCGACTACAACATCCGGCGGCCTAGTCGCGGCATGCGCCCGCTCGCGTTTCAACACCTTGTACAGGAACCAAACAATGAAACAATTGACGAGCAACACCGCGCTCACACCGATGCTCGGTTTGTGATGCAGATGCCAAACTTCGAATGGAATCAACGTTGCGGTCGCAAAGACCATCAAAAATTCGGCCCATCGCTGCTGAAAATAAACCCCGATTCCCTCGGTGAACAAAACCGCCGAGTAGAAGAGAGCCAGCAATCCGGCCGCATGGAGCGCGCCACCGGTAAGCACTTCCTGTAAACGCGTTAGCAAATAATGCGCGGCCCGGCCGTGCACGACAAGAGCTTCGTCGTCAACCCAATCCGAGATTCCGTCAATCCACCTGGGGCGATTGTTCAGAAACAAAACGGAAATGCCGAAACAGAACAGAAAGATGCCTTTGAGTATTTTGAAAATAGCGATCAGCTTGAGATAGCGAACGCGGTTTTGAGGCCGCAGAATCTTGAGATCAGCCGAGGAATGAGACACGCGTAATCTTCCCCTGATCTGCTTCAGTCCGCAACGATTGCGCTCCCGCGACAGCAGATCTCGAGCTTGTTTCCATCGGGATCTTCAAAAA
The DNA here is from genome assembly GCA_003219095.1 of Verrucomicrobiota bacterium. Classification (GTDB taxonomy): domain Bacteria; phylum Verrucomicrobiota; class Verrucomicrobiia; order Chthoniobacterales; family UBA10450; genus AV69. The sequence goes on along the minus strand of QHPM01000124.1, from coordinate 10,259 downwards.
ATAACGCGTAATAACCGGGACTGTACTCAGGCCAGATTTGTGGCCCTTCCAAGTTTTGCCCGCCAGCTTCGCGCACGATTTTGGCCACGCGATCTACCTCGTCGCGCGTCTTCGCCCAAAAAGCGATCCGCGTCTCGTTTGGGCGATGATTCGTGTCTTCGGTAAATCCAAAAAATTCCGCGGGGTTACCTTCGCTATCTTTTTCAAACGCGCCCCATTCTTCCGCGCTTTTATCGAGAGTAAATCCAATCGCCGGCAAGATTATGATCAAAAAGGCGACTCAAGGCACCTTTACCTTGGCCCGCCGCCGACGCTGCGATGGCGGCGTGAAGGCATCATCCGGGGCCGCTTCCAGGCTGAGCCGGCGGCGCAGGTTGAGCCGTTGTCGTCTGAGTCGTCGTCGTTTCCCGCCTCTCGTAACTGCAAAAAGCAGACACCGTCATCACCACGATCCGAGCGGAAGGGATTGCCTTTTTCATTCCTCAATATTTTACCAGCGAATGTGGCGACGAAGTCCGCTAATCGCTTTCGTCTTTCAGCAGCGAACGAATCTCTTCGCGCAATTCCGCCGAACGTTCGTGGCCGTGGGCCGAGACGGCGTGCTGCACCGCGGCATCGAGCACTTCTGCCTCGGATCCCGAAATCTTCAACGAGCACTTTTTGTCACTGGGATAGTCGCGGCAGTCGATCGATTTTCGAGTCGCCATAATTCAGCTTTTCTTTAATTCCGCCAAGGCTTGCAGTACTTCGTCACTGTGGGTCTGTGGTTTTACTCCCGTAAATACTCTCGCAATTTTCCCTTCCGGATTGATGATGAATGTATTGCGGGCCGACATCTTCTTCCCATCGTAATCCTTGACCGAGCCATAGGCCTCCGACACCTTGGCATCCGTGTCGGCCAGTAGCTTAAAGTTCAATCCTTCTTTTGCACAAAAGTTCTTGTGCGATTCGGCGTTGTCTACACTGACCCCGAGAATGATAGCACTGGCGTTTTGGTATTTAGCCAGATCGCGCTGAAAGTTTTGCGCTTCCAGAGTGCAACCGCTGGTAAAATCCTTTGGGTAAAAATAGAGAACGACCCACTTGCCTTTGTAATCGTTCAGACTCACCTGCCCGCCGTCGTTGGAAGGAAGGGTGACCGCGGGCGCGACCGCCCCGGCTTGTGGTAAAGTTTGTGCCATACTGGTTGATAGTGCGGATAAAAGAACTGTCGCCGCGATGATAAGTTTCATTTTTGTAACTCTAATCTGGTTAAGAAAGATCTGCCCTTAGGTGCGCTTCTTCGCAAACACCGTCCAGTAAATTCCAATAAGCACCAAGTGCTGCAGTGGCAGCGTTCATAACGGTTTCGGCCGAAGTGCAGCCATTCAGGCAACGCGCCAGTGCGGTTCGCTCTCCGGCACGATGTTCGAGGTCAGCGGTGGCGTGAACTGCAAAGTAGTTCAACGCTTCGGGACTCTGTATTCCGTAGGATTCACGCAGGCCACGGATCTTTTCAGCTGCTACTTCTGGCTGCTGGGATTCGTAGGCATAAAGGGCGGTCAGTCCACTGGCAATGTCGTGGCTAGTTAAACGATCGAAGGTGGAAGTGGTGTCGGCTACCTTGGCAAGAGGTTTCGCCCGTTTGACTTTGTCTCGGTCTTGCCCGGTCGCTGTCGCAAAATCAAGCCATAGCTCGGGATGCGGCGCCGGATTCGTCAGTTCGTCGAGCAAATTATTCTCCAGAGCGCGCCTGGTAAATGAATCAATTGCACAGTTAATCGCGTTCTCCAGGTAAGTCGGGAAAGCCGCGACATGGGGATAATAGACGCGGGAATAGGTGCCAAGCTGGTCGTGGGTCAGTTCGCCACGTTGCCAGGCGCGGTAGAATGGATGCTGCAGGATCGATCGCTCGCGAATCAAATCGTCCAACGCACGCAGAGTTTCTTCGGTTCTCATAGAGGTACAATGCTTCGGCGGCCTGTTGCCGAAAGGCAAGTGCAAAAAATATGTGTCGCTTTTAAACGGCTTCTAAGCAACCCAGTTCCACTGGGAATGCATCAGCATGAAAAGGGCAGCGAACATGGTTGAGGCAACGATGTATCCGAGATGAAAAGCGCGACTGCGAGCGCCGATGAGCGCGAGGACGATAAAGAGAGGAAAAATGACGAGGTCAAAGCGCGGAATGGACCCGAGCATGCCCCAACAAGAAAAGAAGACGACTGCGATCCAGATGTAAACGCTATAAGAGGCGCGCAATCGTCGCAGGCCGGCTATAGCGGCGCCTAGTAGTAAAAGAAGGAAACAAAAATCGAGTTTATCGTGGTGTTCCGGGCTTAACGCTGGTGCATGCCGCAGAAACCAGACAAGAGGATGCCATGGCCACATCAAGTGCCGTCCCCAGGTATTCTGGACGTCGAACATAACAATCCAGCTGCCGAACTTCAGTTTTAGAAAGAGGACAAAGGCCAGGAGAGCAGACGGAATTAGCGCAAACGCCGCGATGTTCCACCCGACCTTGTGCAAGCTGAAGTTGCGTTCGCGGAGATACTCAATCAGTAAAGGAAGAGCGAGGATCATTCCCTGAGAGCGAGTCAGCGTTCCCAGCGCGGCGAAAATACAAGCCGGCAGCCAGCGGTTATTGCGCGCGTAATAGAACGCACCAACGGTCAATCCCAGGAACAATGATTCGCTGTAAACACCGGAGAAGAAAAAAGTCGTCGGAAAAATTAAAAGGTAAGTAATTGCACGGAAAGCGATTTCCTGGTCAAAGTCCATCGCTAGAAGCGCGCGGAAGTAAATAAGACCAATAAACAAGGCAGCGTTCGAAAGCGCGATAGCAGTTAATAACCACCAGTAATCGTTCGCCGGGAGAAAAAGCAGCGCGTGAATGGCCCGGATCAGCAGCGGGTAAAGTGGGAAGAAAGCAACGTTGCTGGGAGAGCCGGGCTCATAGCGATACCCATCTCGCGCAATCTCGACATACCATCCAGCATCCCAGCGCGACAACATATTCACCCAGGGATGAGAAGTCGGAGAAATGTGATGCACCACGGCCTGCTTGTTACCGTCGGCGCCGATCTCCCAGGCAGAGGGAAAGGTGACAGGAAGCGGAAGTAAACGAAACCCCAACCATCCAACCAGTAAGAGAGCTAATCGGGTAATAACAAACGGGATGATGACATCATCCCATTTAGGCATTTTGGAAAAAGCAAAAGCGATTCGCGCTTTCAAAACTTCCGGGCGAGTGATCAAAAGGTGAGGAGGATTTGGACAATCGGACATTCCACTCGAACAATCGAGGAGTTTATTGGCAGGTTGCAGGCAGTTGGAATCAAGCTCGTCGCCGATGTCCGGCTCTTGCCAGGCTCGAGACGCTATCCGCAATTTAATAAGGAAGAGCTGGCGAAATCCCTAAGACAGAACGGGATTGGTTACGAACATTTCCCAGAACTGGGCGGGCGGCGAAAAGCAAGGAAGGATTCGCATAACACCGCCTGGCGCAACGAATCATTCCGCGGTTACGCCGATCATATGGAAACAACGGAATTCGCCAGTGGAATTACACGGTTGCAAGAAATGGCAGACAGCCATCATCCTACCGCGATCATGTGCGCTGAAGCAGTGTGGTGGAAATGTCATCGCAGTTTGATTGCCGATTACTTGAAGGCACATGGTGTTGCAGTCATTCACATCATCGATGCCGGCAAAATCGAGCCGCATCCTTTTACTTCGGCAGCCAGGATTGTACACGGACAGCTCGATTATTCCAGGGACGAACCGGAACTGTTATAGGGCATCCACCGCTATCTGTTTAGCGCCAAAGCCGCGGCGTTCATCCTAGCCTGGGCAGTTCGCAGGCAATTCGTGCCACGCCAAACGCGTGCGCTGCAGGCGCGATTCATCGCCTTGAGTCGCGCCTTACGCGCTTGTCTAATGTCCAATCACAATCCTAAGCGATGCCCGAGGTTGTTTTCACATCGCGCCCTTGGCGCTAAACACATACTCTGCCGCGGCGGACCTCAAGCTGATGAAAAAATCCATTTCACCGAGACGGCCTACAATTCTTCTGTTCCGGCGCGCCAGATGTCGATGCCAACTGCCGGCGTTGCAATGGGTGCGAGAGTGCTTTGGCTACTTCGTCAAGCGGTCTTCTTTGCAAAACCATCAACGGATGGGCCAATGCTGGAATGGGCTTGTCGACCCCAACTGGCATGCGTGAGCTCGTTGCCGGGATAATGATCAGATCCAGTGGCGTCCACAAAGAGGTGACTTTTACTTCGCGCAAAGTCGACCAATCTTCGTTAAGCTTTCGCAGAAAATCGCTGCCGGGCCGCATTTCTTTGCACGCGACGCGTCTATTCAGGAACGCGAGCAAGGTGCCATGATTGGGTGCCGACACGGTAACGAGGCGATCGACTCGCGAATTCCCTCCCATCATCTGAACATAATAGCGGCAAACTAGCCCACCCATACTAAAGCCAACGAGATCGAGTCTTTCCCCAGCCGAAAAATGCGTTCGGACGTAGTCGCGCAATTGCAGAGATAGCGCTTCCAGGCTGATTCTGCCGTCGCTTGGCTTTAGATTAATCGCAATAGTTTTGCGCCCATCTCGAGCAAGCCGTGCTCGCAACGGTCGCATCGATGCCGCCGAATCGGCAATGCCATGGACAAGGAGGACTCGGTTTTGGGCCGCGCTTGTGTCAGTCGGGGAGATGTAAGCAACGGCGCGCTCAGTGTTGATAAAGATGCCGGCCGCACACGTGGCCCAGAGCCGGGAGGAGAGGTTGTTCATCGCGCACAATCTGTCCGTCGCGGAATTAGCGAAAATTGAAAGAATTTCCGCGAACATCAATTCGGAGTCATCAAAGAAATCGATGTTCACTGAAATATTATCGATTTCCTTGATTATCGCTACTCTCCTAACATGGAGGCATGCAATCGTCAGTTGCAGAATGGAATTTGTTGGCAGGTTGGATAGCGACGTTGGCTGGAATCGTTTCCGGCGCGGTGATGGGATTGTTTTTTCTGCGTGAGGAATGGCTCGGCGGTTATTCTTCCCACCGCCGTCGCCTGTTGCGGCTCGGACACATTTCCTTTTTCGGCCTGGGATTTACCAATGTCCGACAATGTTTTCGATTTCGTGCGGGCCAGTGGGCTTTACGATGTTCAGATCACGTTCTTAACTCCGTTTCCAGGCACGCCGCTTTACCAACGTTTTCAAAAATCGGACCGGCTCCTGGTTGAACGCGCGTGGAATCGCTGCACTCTTTTCGACATTAATTTTCAACCGGACACGCTAACCGTAGCGGAATTGCGAAGCGGTTTCGAGGCGCTGGCTCGTCGTCTTTATCATCCCGATTTCGTGCGGGAACGGAGCCGGCGATTCTTGCAAAGTTTTCGTGCCGCTCGCACGCAGGAGCGACGCGCGGCCTGATGAACATTCATCATCTTGAGCTCTTTTATTTCATCTCCACGTACGGTGGGATTACCGAGGCCGCGCGCAAAATGCCGTACGGCATTCAACAGCCGGCGATCAGTGCGCAGATTCTGCGTTTGGAAGAAGATCTCGGTTTGAAATTATTTCAGCGCCGACCGTTTCAACTCACGCCGGCGGGTCGCGAGCTTTACGAATTTGTCGCGCCTTTTTTTTCCCGTGTCCAGGAAACGTCGCAGCGCCTGCGGGGCGAAAGCGCCCAACGGTTGCGGCTCGCCGCCCTCACTACCATTCTGCGCGATCACCTTCCGATTTTACTGGTCCGGCATCGCCGGCGATTTCCGCATTTAAAATTGCGTCTGCATGATGCCAACCAGGCCATGGCCGAAGCGCTGCTGAAGAGGCAGGAGATCGATCTCGCAATTACGGAGCTGGAAGGCAAACCGGCGACGGGAATTCGAAGCGAAGCACTGCTGCAGGTGCCGCTGGTCTTGCTCGTTCCGGAAAATCATCCCGCCAGGTCCGCGCGCGAAATTCTGAAACGGATCGCATCTGAACTGTTAATCGCGTTGCCCGAGAATGAAGCGCTGACGAAATTGTTCCGCCGCGGATTGGCTGCGGAAGAGCTGGTTTGGCCGACTAGCATCGAAGCTGGATCGCTGGAATTAGTCGCGCCTTACGTTGCGGCGGGATTTGGCATTGCCCTCAGCGTCTTGCCGCCGGGAGGCCGAGCGCCGACGCGAACACGAGCGTTGCCTTTGCGGGGATTCCCAAACTTGGTGGTGGCGGCGTTGTGGACGGGCAAATTACCGCCGATTGCAGAATCATTTTTGGAATCGTTGCGGATGGAAGCGCGCGCACTGCGCGATTCCTAACGCGATGCTGCTGCCGGGGCCCTGAGAACAGCGGCAATCGAACCAACCTTTAATTCCGTGTGGCGCCGCCCGAGTTAACATTTTTATGTTGCATCTGCAATATTCGAATGTGAACTGGCAGCTTTGCCGTTTTCTGAACCTTTGTGGCGTTACGGCCAGCTTTTAGCGTGCCATCGGCTTAACGCCAATCGCGGTGCGCCTCGTAAGCAGGAACCGGCGGCGAAGTTTTTTCGCGCTCCAGCATTCTTTCCGCGAGCCAATGAAACCATTCGTTACCAGTCTCCCGGTTCAGTGTTCGCCGCCATTCTTCGGAATAAACCTTCAGTTTCTGCCAGGAGATTACAAGCGGACCGCTGAAGAAATCATCCACCAAATCAAGCGTCACTTCGCGGCGAAAAACTAGAACACCGAGGCTTTCCCAGGTGAGCGAGACTAAATAGACCGCATCTTCGCCATCGGGTCCGAGCACTTCTCGTATTTTTGCCGCGTCGGCTCCATCGGGCAGGGAAAGGACGCGACGCAAGGCAGCAGTAAACGCCGGACTCTGAAATGACCTTACCAACTCAAGCATGGCGTCGCGCTGGCGCCGTTGCCGATACTGCCGGATTTGGGCCGCTGCGAAAATGACTCCGGCGGTCACCGCGATGGCATTAATCAAATTGGCAATCGTGGCGATGTCCATGGAACTTCAGCGCTGATCAGTCATCCGTTTGGATCAGGACTCTTCGGCAATCCTTCGTTCACGAGTTGGGTTGAACGATCCCGGCAATGCCGCGATCGGAATAGATCTTATAGTCGCTAACGATTTCGATCTTCGGAGCAGTCACGCCAAACTTGAGCATCTGTTCGTGGCAAATCACGCTTAACCGGCCCTTGAATGTCGATTCACCGAGGGAAAGAAGAAATTTATCCGGGAAGTAAGATTTATGCTCAAAATTTGCGGCGAGGAGGAAATGATGAAACTAGCGTATGCCATAGTTTAACGGCAGTGTTGGAGCGAGGAAAAATCGCTTCAGAAATGCCGGCGTAGTAAATTGCGGCATATAAAATCCGTTCTTTGGATGCCCGAGCTGTCGAAAGAAGCGCTGACCAGCCAGGGTAAACGTGGGCTCTCTGGCCACGGCTTCTTCGCGCTGCCGCCACGTCTTGTCATTTCCGACTGGCTGAGAATCGGAACGGGTTCGGCTTCGCCATCGTCGAAGCGAAAAAAATCGTCGATCCAATTTTCCTTCGATTCCCTCCACGGTAAGATCAGTCAGCTTGATCGAATCAACATCGCTGGCTTCATGAGCAACAAAGTCGCTAACTGCGCGAAGAACCGTCGGCTCGAAGATCTCGATCGGATAGCGATCGTCGACGCACCAGTAAACAAACTCGTGTTCGGGCAGATCGCGCAACAGATTTTCCATCGTGCTACGGATATCGGGTGTCGTCGAAATGAACTCGACGTTCTGGGCCCGGAAAATCGTGCTGGGATCACGATGGCTGAATGGAATGCGAAATTGGAAAGGGCACTCGGGCCACAGGCGGTTGTACGTTTCCACCAGCAGGTTCGCGATCTCCAAGTGTGGATCAAACGATAGAACGATACCTTTCACCTAACGCGTAAGGCTCCTGATCAGAGCCTGTATCCCAAGCGCAGCAAGATCTCGCCGTTTTCCCGTAGAAACCTCCGATACAACTCCGGATTAAAATGCTGCTGCCATTGATTGCTCTTGCCGCTGCGGAAGAAGGTGAATCTCTTGCCCAGGGTTTCGCCTCCCGATTTTTTCTCGATTTTTTGCAAATGTTTGAAGGAGCTTTTCTCTACTGCTTCGGCAATGGCTTGAGCGTCACACCCCAAGCCAAGAAACGTGGGTACGCGGATGAGAGCGGAGAGCGTTCCTGTGAGCATTTCCTCGTAGCGAAGAATCAGGATGCGATCGGGGTATTTGGACGCGAAATCATGAGCGCTGGCGACGTGCTCTTTCCAAGACGTGAATTGTTCAACGAACGGGGAGAAAGCGAACTCTTCGAAGCTTCCGGAGAAAACATTTTTTCCAGTTGCGTAATAGTAATAGGAGACCAGCGCGTCGCGCCCGTCGCGATAAACATAGATGAGCTTTGGGTAGAGCTCATAACAAGGGTTATGAGATTTGATAAACCTGCGGCCTTCGCGCGCGTCCAACGTATCGGCGGACTTGTAGATGCTGGGAACGTAGTTCTCGATGTTGCGGAAAGTGATCTTCTCATCCGGAGCTATCAGATTGGCCACAAAAAAACGGAGCCACGTATTGCCCGACCGCGGATAGGAGACAATAAACACATCATCACGACGAATTCGGATCCCGGGCAGAGGTCTCTTTTGCAAACGTTCTGGCGGACAAACCTTCACTCGTTCGGCTTGATCTTAGCTAAAAATGCAGCCGGTGCTATTCACGACTTGCGCGCAATCGTGGCATCACCATGCGATCGCAGGTCAGCACGATCGCCACGATTTTATTTGCCGAACTCATACCCGAAGTGTTCGATGTCGATCCTAAATTTGTTCATGATCATTTCACGCGTCCGCGGGTCGTAATATTCAGTGTAATGTCGTTCCCGAGGATTCGCCCGCCGGTGGGGCAACCCTTCGTCGATCCCGAGCTTTTTCGCGACAAAACCCCAATCCTCGTTGAGTCGCTCGAATTTGCCGATGAAATCGGCGATCACATTCCCGTTAGGATCGACAAACCAATCAAGCTGGTAACGCTGCGGCAATGAGTGAATGCAAGTGGCGCTGCTGTACTGAATCCAATCGACAAACTGCGCGAAGGTCATTTTATCTTTGAGCTGCCCCATTTCCTTGCGCTCATAAAGCGAAACGACGCGGTCCCATGGGTTGCGAACGAAGCCAAACTTGAAGTAGGTCTCGAATTGTTTGCGTCCGATGTCGATCCTGCGCTGTTTTGGCAGTGCGAGATAAAAAACTTCCAGCACCCGGTTCGTTCGCCCATCCACGTGCGTCCAGTAATTCTCCATGTGATTTTTGATCTGGCACAAATTCAGGTGCGGCTTCCATGGCTTCCCCAGAACGGCCCGGATGCTAGCCGAACCGGTCTTGGGCACTTCAACGAAAATGCATTTGTATTTGTGTGAGATCACGTTCCCAGCGTTTCATTGTATATTGAAAAGTTCCGCAGGCATCAGAAAGTGATTCTCCGCGCGGGGGTCGGTCCTCAATGGGCAGAGCCGCCCCGAACGCTTTCGGCCTTGGTTGCCTTGGAACCGCGAATCGTTCAAACTCTAAAAAACGCGGGTCGGTAGCTCAATCGGTAGAGCAGCGCCCTTTTAAGGCGTTGGTTCCGGGTTCGAGTCCCGGCCGACCCAGCTAACGTTATGGCTTGGGTTTATATTCTGCGAGGCGTTTCCGGACGCTATTACATCGGTTCCACTGAAAATCTGGAACGACGAATCGCAGAACATCAGCGGGGCAATAATCACACGACCCATCGCTTCGGCGGCGAGGTGAGGTTAGTCGCAGCCAAAGAATTGCCTTCAGCAGGCGAGGCGCGCAAATTCGAACTCCTTTTGAAACGAAAAAAGAATCCGCGTATTGCCATTTCGATATTGCGGGCTGCCGAACATGCGGAGAAAGAGCAGCCCCGAATGCTTTCGGGGTTGGTTCCGGGTTCGAGTCCCGGCCGCCCCTCTCGAAGCCAGATTTACCATGGTGAAAATAGCATTTTTATGGCCCGCGAAATATCGCTAAACGCAGTTTTAATTGGCAGTAATCGGCAGTAAAACCATGAAGACGCTTATGGATCCGTTGAGATGGTTACTCCGGCGAAAGATTGAGCTCGCTGTATTTCTGGTCGGGGTCCTCCTTCGCCTGTCGATGGTCTGGAACTACCATGTTACCTGGAGTTACGATTCCGAATTGCATTGGCAGCTTGTGCAATGGATCCTCGATCACCGCATCGTCCCCGGCGTCGAATCGACCTTCCAAT
>QHPM01000047.1 GCA_003219095.1 Verrucomicrobiota bacterium | reverse complement strand
CGCTTCATCATACCGTCGGGCTACCAGGTAATTGGCTCCAAGATCGGCAGTGATGATGACCGACAATGGATCGAGCTCGAGGGCGCGTTTTCCTTCCGCGATTGCGCGATCAAACTGGCCAACGGCCAGCAGAGGTCCATCTCCAAACCAATGGTGCGCCGTCGCGTAATTCGGATTTAATTCGATCGCACGCTCGAATTCCCTGATCGAGCCCGCGAAATCGAAATGATGAACACACAGACTGAATCCCAGCGTAGTGTGGGCTTCGGCCAGGGTATCGTCGATCTCCAGAGCTTTCTTCGCCGCCGCCTCGGCCAGCGGAAAAGAATCCTGGGGCCGCGCGGCGCCAAAACCAGAAAGAAGAATATAAGAATCACCGAGTCCCACATAAGCCAGCGCATAGTTCGGATCTTTCCCGATCGCCTGTCTAAAATAATCGATCGCTTTTTGAAGATCAGGTCCGGTGCGTTTGTTCCAAAAATATCTTCCCCTCAGATATAACTGGTATGCCTCGGTATTCTGGGTCGGCTGCATGGAAATCGCGTGTTGCTCCGCCCCGGTCAGCTTCGCCTGAAGGATGTCAGCTACCTTTGTCGCAATTTCGCTTTCGACGGCAAAGATATCGATCAGTTTACGATCGAAACTGTCCGCCCATAAGTGGGCATCGGTCGCGGCATTAATTAACTGCACATTCACCCGCACCTGGTCCTGGGACTTCTGCACACTGCCTTCGAGAATATTGGCAACGCCAAGCTGCTTCGCGATCTGGGGCAGATCATTCGGCGAGCTTTTGTAACGCTGGGTCGAAGTGCGCGAGATCACCTTCAAGTCTGCGACTTTTGCTAATCGCGTCAGAATTTCGTCCTGAATTCCCTCGGTGAAATAAGCATTGTCCGGATCGCGGCTTAAATTCTCGAACGGCAGCACCGCAATCGATTTTGCCGGCATATTCGCAATCTTATTTTCGTTAGGCGCAGTGTAGCGACCGAGAAAGAATAATCCCGCCGACACTAAACCGGCTGAGATGACAACATAAATCCAAGCACGGCCGCGAGATCGGCCGGGGTAGGCGAGATCGGCCTCTTCCGTTCGCTTAATGCCTGCTGGCGTTAGCTCGAAGGCCCAGGCGATGATGAGCGCAACCGGAAACCCGACTAAGATTAACAGCACGACAAGGCGCACCGTCCAATTCGGTATTTCAAAAAACGGAAAGACTTGCGTCGCGACCTGGACCAACAACCACCCGACCACAGCGTAGGCAACCGCGACTTTGTAAACGTTGCGCCGCTTGAGTTCCGCAAAGAAGCTGGATCTATTCACGGTGCTTCCTTGCACAATCTTAGGAACTGGGGGTCTTTGCGCAGCGGATCAAACGCGGGATCGAGGCGCAGCAGAGCAGGTGTCACCGGCCTATTGCCGGGCACTTGCAGCAGGCCGGTCAAGCTACGGACGGCGGAATCGGTTTCACCGAGCGCCGCCTGAGCCACGGCGACAGTTCCAGCTGCGTGCGGCCCGTTGAACGTGTCCGCCGCGATCTCTTTTTGCATTCGCGCAGCATGGCGCTCAACGCACGCTCTATCGCCTAACCAGGCACAAATGAAGGTTAACTGGGAGACTAGTCGTCGCCCTACTTCACCTTCTTCTTTATACATTCCCTCCATTTGGTCTCTTGCTTTGAGCAGATCGGATCGACCAGCCACTTGGTCACCACTCCAAAGTTCGGCTAAGCCAAGCCATCCTTGAAATGTGGGCTTTAAGATGCCTCCTTCCGGGAGAGGAGTGGCGAGCAAATTTCTCAGCGCCTTGATAGCTTCCGAGTAGCGGCGCTCCATGCACCACTGGTCAAAGTGAACTCCTACTAGCTCGGGATCTCGCCCATCTAGTGGCACGCGGTCGAGTAACTGGCGCGCCGCTTTCAAATCTCCTTCAGCCTGATAGACAGACGCGCTCAGGGCCAGTAGCGCCGGATCAGCGGGTGTGCTCTCAAGTGCGCGCTCATTCGTTGCATGCGCCTCCTGGAAACGCCGCAGTGCGAAATAAGTCTCGGCTCGGGCCGCCAGAATATTGGTATTACGAGGATCAAGCTCGCTGGCTTGGGATGACAATGTGAGCGACTCCTCCCACTTACCTTGCCGCCGTTTGACGTAGCTCGCGAAATCAGCGGTCTTCGCTCGACTCACGCCCCGCTGCGCCGCCTTCTCGAACGCTTCCAGAGCGCCATCGTAGTCGCGCAAAATGCGGTAACGGTAATTTCCGAGTGCGAAGTACGCTTCCCCAAGCTCCGGCTGCATTCGGAACGCGGTATCGATCGCGGGCTTTACCTCGGCCAAGCGCTGCGGCGCATTTTCATCATTGTAAATATCGAGGTAAGCAACGGCAAGCCCCGCCCACGCTTCAGCAAACTTAGGATCGAGCTGCACCGCTCGCTTGTAGAAGTTGATCGTATTCTCAGCATCTTCAGTCGAGTAGGTCAGTTTACTCCAACTCGCGACGGCACGGAGGTAGGCATCGTAAGCGTCGGGGTTGTTAGTCGGTTTAATATCGATCGCAGATTTCTCACCGCCGGTGAGTCTTGCCTGCAACGCTTCGGCAATGGATTTGGCAACCTCGCTCTCGACCGCGAAAATATCGGTTAGCTTCCGATCATAAGTATCGCCCCAAAGATGGGAATCGGTCTGGGCATTAATCAACTGCACATTCACCCGCACCTGACCTTCTGCCTTCTGCACGCTACCCTCGACAATATTCGTGACTCCTAACTGCTTCGCGATCTGGGAGAGACTACCCGGCTTGGTTCCGTACTGTTGTGTTGAAGTCCGCGAGATCACTTTTAGGTCGGCGACTTTTGCCAGTCGCGTCAGAATCTCGTCCTGGATACCCTCGGCGAAATAGGCGTTTCCCTTTTCTTCACTCAGATTGTCGAACGGAAGCACCGCAATTGATTTCGCCGATAACCCCGAGCCTACAACTTTTGTCGAACTGGTGTAACGCCGGAGGAAAAAAAGACCAACCGAAATCGCACCAGCGACAATCACGACATAAATCCATGTCCGATGCCCCGGGCGCGGAGTCGGCGTTGCGTCAGCCACTTCGGTTCGCTTCAATCCTTCCGGTGTGAGCTCAAAGGCCCAGGCGATGATCAGCGCGACTGGGAATCCGATTATGAGCATGAGCACCACAAGTCGAACTGCCCAGTTTGGAATTTCGAAAAATGGAAAAATCTGGCTGGCGATTTGCATCAGCAGCCACGCCACGACGCCGTAGGCAATCGCGACTTTGTAAACACTGCGCCGCTTTAGTTCGGCGAAAAAACTGTCGACCTTCATTGCTTCGAGAACACTTTTTGAACGAGCCATATTCGTTATGTCTTCCGAGCGATCCGTGTAGTTTTTCTCTAGCCACCGAAGGGCTTCGCTCTTATTGCCCAATCCCGCCTGCAAGACTGCAAACAAGTAGGGTGAGACGTGTTGCTTAATTGCTAACTGCTCTAGTTCAGCAAGCATTTTCGCCGCTTCTGCAGTATTGCCAGTCTTACCGTAGAGATTACCTAAAAACGCGAGGCTGACTGTATCAGCACCTAGTTGGTACGCCCGTTCAAAGTTCGGGATGGCGGCAGTAACATCTCCTTTCAGCTCCAGGGCCACGCCAAGACTAACATATGCATCGGCAAATTCGGGATCGATCTCCAGCGCCTTGTGAATGTGGTCGATCGCTTCATCATAACGACCCGCGACGATATAGTTGTTAGCTGCATCGATTTGTATTATCGCCGAGAGCGGATCTAATTCGATTGCGCGTGCACCTTCGGCGATGGCTTCGTCAAATCGTCCCAGCGCCTGCAACGGTCCGGTCGCGTACCAATGGTGAGCCGTTGCATAATTTGGGTTCAGAGCGATGGCGCGTTGGAACTCTTTAATGGCTCCCGCAAAATCCAAGTCGAAAAACGAAATCTGCGCGAAAGCGTTGTGTGCCTCAGCCAGCGTGTCATCAATTTCCAGAGCTTTGCGCGCAACCTCTTTCGCCTTTGGGTTCACATCGCGCGGATCCGCGTCAGTGTACCCTGGCAGGATGATGTACGCTTCCGCGAGGGCAGCGTAGGCAAGAGCGTAATTGGGATCGTGCGCGATTGCCTGCTTAAAGTAATCGATCGCTTTTGGAAGGTTATCGCCAGTTCTTCGGCTCCAGAAGAATCTGCCTTTGAGGTACAGCTTGTAAGCCTCAGGATTTGCCGTCGGCTTCTCCGATATCATCCGTTCTTCCGAGCCGGTAAGTTTCGCGCGCAGCGTATCGGAAATAGTTTTCGCGATCTCAGTTTCCACCATGAAGATATCGGTCAGCGCTCGGTCGTAACTTTCTGCCCATAGATGTGCGTCGGTCGTCGCATTGATTAATTGAACATTAACGCGCACTTGATCGGCGGCTCTTTGCACGCTGCCTTCGAGAATATTTGCAACGCCGAGTTGCTTCGCGATTTCGCGTAAATTATCCGGCGCGCTCTTGTATTTTTGTGTGGAAGTGCGCGAGATCACTTTCAAGTCCGCGACTTTTGCGAGCCGAGTCAGAATTTCATCCTGAATTCCCTCCGCTAAGTATGCGTTATCCGGATTGCGGCTGAGATTGTCGAAGGGGAGGACCGCGATCGATTTGACAGGCAAGCCGGCTAACTCGGTTTGTTTTCGCGAGGCTGCGGTGTAACGGCCGATAAAAAACAAGCCGATAGAGAGTGCTGCTCCGACCAGCACAACGTAAACCCACCCCCCGCCGCGCGAGTGCTGTCCCGCAGCATCGGCAGCGTCCGTGCGTTTGATCCCTTCAGGCGTCGTCTCAAATGCCCATGCGATTATCAGTGCGATCGGAAATCCAATGACAATCACCATGATGACAAGCCGGATAGCCCAGTTCGGGATTTCGAGGAATGGGAAAACCTGCGTCGCGATTTGGATCAGCAACCACGCCACAACACCATAGGCAATCGCAACCTTGTAAACGTTGCGCCGCTTCAGTTCGGCGACGAAAGCTGAAAGATTCACGGCGTTTGTTCTTCGATCAGCTTTTTAAAACCGGGATCCTGGCGAATCGGGTCCCAATCTGGATCTAAGCGGAGGTAGGCGGACGTAGTCGAAAGGTGGTAAGGGATCTTCAGTAGTCCTTTGAGCAGCGGAACTGACCGGTTGGCATCTCCGAGGATCGCGTAAGCGCGCGCGATAACTTCCTGCGATTCCGGAAACCGCCAGGCGTCTTTCGCGGTCGTTTTGAGAAGCGCGTCCGCTTCGCGATCCACTTCTTGTCGCTCACCAAGCCTCGCATCAACCTCGATTAGCGTGTCCGCAAGCGGCAGACCAGTCTCACCCTGCTCGCGCAAAGCTCGTAATTCACGCTGTGCTTGCAGGAAAAGAGGTCGCGCGGTCGCCAAGTCCCCTTTGGCGCTATGCACCATCCCGGTAAACCTGTGACTCATGGCAACGACTAGCGGCGGCAGATTTTTTGCTCGCGCAACGTCCGCGGAAACCTTAGCCAAAGCCTGATCGAACTGGCGTCGGTAGAGCAAAAGCTGCACCTGAGTGCTATAAAACCCGAGAGCAAATGCTATATTGTTCGGCGGTACCTCGACGCCCTCTAGCAGTCGTCCCGCCGCATCAAGATCACCTTCCGCAAGGTACGTCTCCGCTTTCTTCTCGGTAATATCTAAATCTCCCGGCGCGATCGTCAGTGCCCGATCAAACATTTGACGAGCTTCATTGAATCGGCGGGCGCCGCGATAGCTTCGACCCAGGTTTACCCAGATGTCCTGGTTTAACGGGTCGAGCTCGGAAGCCCTCTTTTGCATGTCAATCGCCTCATCCAGCTTCCCCTGCCGGCGTTTTACGACGGATATTCCCAGCAAAAAGCCGGCATCATTCGCATCTGCCAGGTCCGGCGCCAAGCGTAAGGCGGTTTCCGCCGCGGTTCGCGCACGCATTGACTGCGCTTCGGTGTGTTCGACGTTAGCATATCTTTCCGCTTCGGAGACGCCGAGTTGCGACCAGGCTTCGGCGTAATTCGGATCCAGTTCCACCGCACGGTGAAGAAAATTGATCCTCTTCTCAATGGGCTCTATGCCTTGGTGAGTCAGCAACGCCAGTGCGTGCAGGTAGGCGTCGTAAGCTTCCGGATTTTTTGTCCCAGGCGATTCAATATCGCGCTTCTCTCGTCCAGTCAGTTTCGCTTCAAGTGCTCCGGCGATCTTCTGCGCGATGTCGCTCTCAACCTGAAAAACATCGATCAGCTTGCGATCATAAGTTTCGGCCCAGATATGCGAATCATTGATCGCATTCACAAGCTGAACGGAGACGCGCACCTGGTCGGCCGCCTTCTGGACGCTACCCTCAAGCACGTTGCTAACGCCAAGTTGCTGCGCAATATCTCGAAGATTGGTCGGTGCGCTCTTGTATTTTGCCGTCGAAGTGCGGGAGATAACTTTTAAGTCCGCAATCTTGGAAAGCCGTGTCAGAATTTCATCCTGAATGCCGTCAGCGAAATAGGCGTTTGCCTTGTCTTCACTGAGTGATTCGAATGGCAGCACCGCGATTGACTTCGCCGGTAACTCCGAGCCTTCCCTTTGTTTCGAGTTTGTGTAGCGGCCAAGGAAAAAAATGCCAACGGAAGTCACTCCCGCTATGATCACAATGTAGATCCAAACGCGGGCTCCCTGTGGCCGCCCGAGTTCGCCCTGATCGGCGCGTTTGATTCCAGCCGGCGTTAGTTCAAATGCCCAGGCCAAAATCAGCGCAATTGGAAATCCGATTGCGATAATCAACACGATCAGCCGAATGCCCCAGCTTGGTATCTCAAAAAATGGAAAGACCTGCGTCGCGACCTGGATCAACAACCAACCAACGACTGCGTAGGCAACCGCAACCTTGTAAACATTACGCCGCTTGAGTTCGGCAAAAAAGGACCCCAGATTCATCGAAGCGGCGGAAAATGCATCCGGTTGGTGGGAGGGTAAAGGAGATTGCTCTCATGCGCGAACGCACCCTCTCACTGAGCAGCGGGATGGTCGAAGACAAACATGCTGTCGGTGCGCCGCTGACGCCGGCCAGCGGCTTACAAACCCGCTGGCCGCACCGTCGCAAACCTGTGTTCCGATTTAGGGCTAGTGTCCGCTGGCTAGTTCTTCAACGAGCAAACGATCTGCGCAAGTAATACTTCCTCTAGCTATGGCTGGAGCCGGGTAATGTAAGTGCACCAGTTCGCGAACGACGTGCGCGCAATATCCGGCGTGTACTCAGTCGCCATCCAAATGACTCCATCCGTATCGATAGCCGCAGCCGAATAATCACCCCAGCGGGCGACGCCATTCCCGCCGAACTCGGGATATCCAGTGAAACCGTCTTCCGGCTCGTTGCCTGCGCGAGCGATCTGGATGGAGCCGACACTATTATTATTAACGGGGACAAAGGCGGCGCTCGGGTAATCATTCGGTCCCACCAGTGTGAAGACAATGCCTCCCTTTTGTTGCGCGTTCACCGCGATAGCAGGATAAAGCAAGCTTGCGCCAGGCTTGGAAACAACTCCCTGTGTGACCAATGTAGCCGTGAAAAACGGTCCATTAATCTTCGGACTAAAGGCAAAGTAGTCGCACACGATTCGTGGCGCACCCGCCGTATCGAGCATCTGCGAGGAAAGTGTCGCCCAGAGTCGACCTGAGGAGTAGGTCGCCGAAATAACGCGAAAATCGCCTTGGTCGAGCTTCTCCACCGGCTCGTTCAATGACTCGCCCAGAGGATGAAATCCCTTCTTCTGCACCGCCGCGATCGTCGGGAAATGGAACGGCTGCACCTCGACCACTACGGCACGCAAATCCAAATTCGGCATCGCGGAGTCGAGCGAACTGGTATTGGTCAAGGCCCAGATCGCCATCGTATTTTCGTTGGTCGTTACGAAATGTGAACTGACAAAAAACTGCGTGCCGCCGTTCGCGAGCAGCGGCCCACCGCCCGGTGGCGTATAGGCGGGAAAAACCGTAAACTCAAATCCAGACGAGGACGTTAGCGGGAAACGCACGACTCTTGGAAAACTACCGCCGGTTCCGTTAATCAGGTCGTTCTTGGAGATTGCCAGGATAGCCGCATCGATAAACCCGTCGAAATTACCTTCAGGGGTAATGTTGAATTCGTTGATACTGATGTAGAGACCATAATGATCGACTGCGAAGTGCGGGAAATCGGGGATACGCGGCCCGCCCTGGTCGGGGTCGTGCGCCAGCGTGGTATTCAGTGTGTAAATTGAATAGGTTCCGGTAGGATCAGAGGTCTGGCTTACGGCGAGATACAGCCGGCTCTGCTGCAATCCGACGCCGGTGGCGGTGTTGAGCTGCGCCCAGGCGGCCACGAACCAGCGCTCAGTTTCCGGGTCGAACAACGCAACCGGATCGCCCGGAAACACGCCATTAAAACCGGTGGTGCGGTTAATTCCCGGCGGCAAGCCGAAAAACTCGGATAAGGCAAGTGGCCGTGGGAGCTGCTGCACCCCATTGCTGTCGTAGACATTGAGCGCTGAATTGACTGCCTCCAGTATTAGACCATTACCAACAGCCAGTCCCTGATCCGGTGGTTCTGTAGAAAACTGATTACCGTTTCTGGCGGTCCTTTGCTGGAGGTGAGTCAGACCCGTGAAACCTCTGAAAGAAGGTGTGGGACCTGCGGCGGCGGCAGCGGCCGACGCGGCCGGAGCCCGATCAACCACCGGCCCGGAGTCATGAATGGGCGGTCGTAGCGCATCCTCCCGATGCGATCTTATCTCCGCGCCTGCCGACGAAGCTTGCGCCGTCGGCGCACTTGCCAGCTGACTAATGTTGACGCTCGAATCTCTGACAAGTTCACCGCTGATATTCCGACCAGAGTACTTTCCGGGTTTTGCCAGCGGTGGTGTGTCCTGTGCAAAAAGCACGCATGCCGGCAACACGAGTAGAGCTGTTAGAAATGCTGCTAGAGCGCGGCGATTATTTGCAACGAGGTGAATTTTCATAGATTTTGTCCCTGCCGAGAGCAGACCTATTTCAGCGGAAAAGGTCAACCTTGTCCTGTGTTTTCGTGAAATTATTTATGTAATTAGTCACGAGCGGCATTCGTTACTAGTTTCTGAAACCGCGCATCGTTGCGAATCGGATCCCATTCCCAACGGTGTTTTAGATCGTTAACTGTGATACTATAATCCACGCTATCCACCGCTCCCGGCGTTTTC
>QHPM01000123.1 GCA_003219095.1 Verrucomicrobiota bacterium | reverse complement strand
GAGACTGAACAGGAGCTTATGGTTATCCTGGCGGCCGGATTGGTGAACTTCGAGGAGTCTTCGTACGGGTCTAGGGTTAAGTAATCCAAACATGAGAGAGTCTTCATCCAAGAGCACTTCTTGAAGCTCGCCTGTAAGTGATGAGTGGAACCAGTCATCCACGACGTTTACGGCAAAACCGCGTTTCTTTCGCTTCAAGATACGAGATGGCAAGTAACGTTCGCAAACTCGGCGGTGCAGCCATTTTCGACTGCCATTACGAACCTTGAATCCTGCGCCAAGCCGCTGGACGTGCTCTACCACCGTCCGATCCAAGTATGGAACGCGGACTTCGAGACTGTGTGCCATGGAGAGCTTGTCCGCGTACATGAGAAGCTCGTCAGGCAGCGAGGAGCGAATTTCAAGAAGCTGAAAACCACCCAGTTCATCTGTGTGCACCATTTGTGGAATCAGACCGCGCCAGTAGTCAACGAGCTCATCGCCATTTCGCCTCGGAAGCGTATCATCCCGAAAGAGTCCGTCTATAATGCGTGCTGGCGCTAGAGAAAAAACGTCCTGATAGCGCTTCATTCTATCCAGCGTTCCCAGCGATGAGACACCGCGCTTCAATGTTTCGTTACGAGGCAATCGATCGACAGCGAAGCTAACCGAGGAACGAATAGCGCTTGGCAGCCAACGCCACCAATCACCATAATGAACGCCCAAATGCCGTTTGTAGCCGCCGAACAATTCGTCCGGCCCCTGGCCGATCAGAGCGACCTTGACGTCCTCTCGCGCCCGTTGCGAGACGAAATACATTGGGACTATGGAAGAAGACGCGATTGGCTCTTCCAGACATTCCACGATCTTTGGAAGTGATCGTTCGAACTCGGCCTGATCAAGCTTTACTGGCACGTGAACAGCGCCCAAAACAGCGGCTGTCTCCTTTGCATCGGCCAGCTCGTCATCTTCGAAAATCTCTCCGTAACCTACAGTAAATGCTGGCCATGGCCCGCCTTGTTCGTTCATCAGACCTAGGAGCAAGCCTGAGTCGAGGCCGCCACTAAGAAGTATTCCCACGGGAACATCGCTCAGCAGATGTCGTCGAACCGCACCTCGGTACAATTC
Source organism: Verrucomicrobiota bacterium (assembly GCA_003219095.1). Classification (GTDB taxonomy): domain Bacteria; phylum Verrucomicrobiota; class Verrucomicrobiia; order Chthoniobacterales; family UBA10450; genus AV69. The sequence goes on along the minus strand of QHPM01000123.1, from coordinate 8,926 downwards.
TAAAAGTTCTTCCGTGGCCCCTTTGTCTTCTTTTGGATTTGAAAAGGGAACTGGCGTGTAGTTATACCAACGTTCTTCGCGGCATCTTCCTCGCTCAAAAACTAGCATCGTCCCCGGCGGGAGTTTCCGGATTCCCTGGAATACGGTTAAGGGAGAGGGGGTATAGCGAAACCGAAGAAAGAGGTTGAGCGCGACTGGATCAACCTCCGGCTTGGAGTCTTGTGCTGCGAGAATCGGGCGGATTTCCGACCCGAACGTAACTTGTCCGCTTGTGATCCGGTAATAAATCAATTTGATGCCCATGGCATCGCGTGCCACCACAAGCCGCTGCTTCTTAACATCCCAGATGGCCAGACCAAACATTCCGTTGAGATGATTCAAAACTTCAGCGCCCCATTCCTTGTAACCGTGAATAATCACTTCGGTGTCGGAATTCGTTCTAAACTGATGGCCTTTGCTTCGCAGCTCTGGTCGCAGTTCCTTGTAATTGTAAATCTCGCCGTTAAAAATGACCCAAACTGTTTCCTCGGCATCAGACATCGGCTGATGACCTCCGGACAAATCAATGATGGAAAGTCGTCGGAAGCCGAGCCCGATCGGACCAGAGATGAAGTAACCCTCGTCGTCAGGACCGCGATGGACGATCGTTCCGGTCATTCGCCGGATCGTCTCCGGTTCCACCGGCTCGTTTCGAGCAAAGTTAAACTGGCCGCAAATGCCGCACATGGGTCAGAGGGCAGATGACTGATGGCCGATAGCCGATAGCCGATAATGGATCATCACTGAAAGTTGGTTCGAGGACTGGCCAATAACTGACGACTACCGTCCTTCGTGGGAGAATTTCTCAGGCTTTGCCATCATAGTTCCGCACATTTGACCAATCCTTGAGCATTTCGCGAGCAAGGCGTCTTGTTCTTTTCGGAGAAGTAATTGCAAGCCGTGGCTGTGTCTAGCCAATGTTGCGTTTCGGCCTGTTCTCCGTCTGCGTCGGTCAATTTGCTTACGAAATGGGCTACATAGCGTCGCTTTTGCCAAGCTTCGACAAGGTTGGCTGCGATTGATCTTGCTGCTCGTCGGATTTGATCGGTTAGAGCATAGCGCTCTTCTACTGGAAAACGTTTGGAGGTTTCGAAGATTTCTTGTTGGAGTTCAAATGCCAGTTGATTGACCCCCAAATCCTTAAAACTCGATACCCTCGCACTCATTTCCGTCTCGCTTCCGCAATTTCAACTGCTCCGCGACCTGTCGTCTGGTTCCTCTCGTCCGCCTTCGGTCTCCGGTCTTCTGCACTCAACCTCTGTCTTCCGTCATCCGTCCCCGGTCCTCTGACCTCGCGTAAGTAAAACGCGAGACTCCGAAACATTTGCGACTGACCCCAGCGATGCATGGGAACGTTGTCCCAACCCCAATACAGACGACGGGAGCGGAAAGAACCATCCGGCTTGATCCAATCCTTTCGAATCCCTTTAACGACCGTTTCCAGCGTTGTTTCCAATTGAGGGAAGCGGTCGCGCAGCAGAAGGCACAGATTGATGCACTCAGCGCAATCATAAAGCTCACGCTTGTAAACGGTCAGGCGTGGTGCCTTGGAAAACGGTTTCGGGAGTCCATCCTCATCAAAAAGATTCTTAAGGTAATATTCCACGCCTCTAGACAGCGTTTCCAAACACGCTTTGTGGCCAGTTAGAGCGTGAATCTTAGCCAAGGCCTTCATGATGAAGCAGGTGTGGAAGTGATCAACAAAGTCACGCACTCCGTCCACTGCGTACGGCCATGAACCGTCCGGGTTCTGATTCTCCAAAACGAAATTCAGATTTCTCTGCGCCGTCTCACGATAGTCGCTATTGTAAAATAGATGAGCAGCACTGGTGAGCAAAAATGCACGGTATGCAGCAGCGTTAATAACTCTTCCATCTCCGGCGAATGGAGTGTATGAGCACGAGCTGGCCCGTTCTGATGTGCGGAAGTACTTAGTATCCATTAAGGCGTGCCTGGCGATTGATTCGAGGACTAGTCTCAGCTGATCTAGTTCTTGCGAAACGGAAGCTGCCGCCCGCTTCATTTCGTAAATTTGAAGGAAAGCCTCATAAACATAAGGCGTTGTGGTAATCAGTGGCGTCTGGGTTTCGATTACGCCGCCATGCCAAACCCAGTTAAAAGGATAACCCCAGCAATACTCTTTGAAATCACCGCACCGCGTCTTTCTCAGCACTTCGAGAAAGTGCATTGCTTTTTGCAGATAAAGCGGATCGCCACTGATTTGGTAAAGGAAAGCAAACCCCATCGCGTAATGGGCATCAGCGATTGGGAATCGCATGCGCTGATGAAACAGGCGACGCGCGGATGGGAGGAACGCCTGACAAAACACCATTGGCGCAACGGCGACAATGCCAAGAAGGCCGCGATGACGATAATAAAATGCTTTGGCACCGCCGCCGATTGGACCTGCATAGAAACTTTGAAAATCCCAGGAGCTCTCACCGTATCTATCCAACCAATCGGCAAATTCGACCAACACCCGAAATACTCCTTCGGCATCAGGCAAATGATCGACTGAAGACGACCGCGGGTCCCGGAGGTGTGATGTCATGACATGAAAACTAAGAGCTACCGAGTTAGGGCTTCCGATTGCTGATCTCTGTGGCCTAATCGATTAGCGACCCGCAGCTTGGCCGTTGTAACATAATTATCGCGAATTTCGCAAAGATAACGCCGCAACATCGCCCGGAACTTGTACCCTAAAGCGTCTCCGTCACGTCCATCTCGCCCGAGAAAATGGTATCTTACTTGGACAACCTTGCTCTCGCCCGCGCTTAACCCGACTTCGAAACTGATGTAGCCATTCGCAAAATTCCACTCCAGCGGTTTCGATCCGTCAGAAATTTCGCGAATAACGGCAGGTTCGTCCTCACGCCTTCTAATCGAGAAACTTCTTGGTTGCCCGGAGCGATTGTCGAGTCGCAACTCCGCGGCGTACATCTCAATTTCAACCTGGCTCGCCGACCGCTCCCTTTGACGGTAACTGCGTCTCACAACTTCTCCAAGGCTTCGCCACGTCGGCGGATATTTCAGTGAATTAAGCCGGTCGATGAATTGCATCAGGCGCGCGCAACCATCGCTGCAATAGTCGTGATGGATAATGATAATCGCGGGTTTACCCAACAACGCGTCGAAGGCAAAATTTTCGATGCCTTCCCAGGGGTATCTTCGGGTTAAAAGGGGAAAGCCGTAGCCCATAATCGCAATATCCCACAGCTCGCCAAGGCTGACCGCACGCCGGGATGGACCTGCTGAAATCACGTCATTATTCACCGCAGCAATAAGATCGGTGCGCTTAAGCACATTCATGGCGGCCTCCGAAAAAATACCTTGAGGAAACACCATCACCCGATCATGACGAATTCCTGTCACAGATTGATGAGCATTCATCCGCTCGAGCGCTTGGCAGGCCTTCCAGTAAAGGCGTTGGCGATCAGAGGTGCCAAACTCGGCGCGGGTGTGATCGCAGCCATGAACTGACAGCGAATATTTTTCGGGATTTTGTCTGAATAACTGAACGATTTCTGGAGCGCTTCTCCGCCAGTTCCATGGGATGAAGGCGATATTGGTTGAGAATCTGTGTTGCTTCATCAAGGAGAGGAGCTCTTGAAAGTCGACAAAGCCGTGCCTGTGCTTCAATACAGGATCATCAATTACCAAACAGGCATTGGTTTGCGGCGCACTCCAACAGGTTTCGGCAAACGCCCATTTAATATAGAGGACCAGAGGCACAGCCCTGAGGAAGTGCTCTCGAATATCAAAATTTTGCGACGTCAGTTCGGCGTCAATATCGATGATCTCTTTCGAGGTTGAAAGAAGGACAGCCACTCTGTTGTATTCAAATCTTGAGAAGATCGCGCCATCATTAACCGACATGATGCTGATCGCATTCCCTTCAGGGGCATTCAAAGTGAACTCTGCATCGCCAACGCACTTAGACGCGGTCGTTCGCACGCCCGCCATCACTCCGCAAAACTCGTCCAAATGATTCGAAACAGCGACATCTCCAACGTTACCGTTGTTAATCTTCTGGAGACCGGCCCTGTCGTTTCCGCTAAGGCGCTGTACGAGTTTTTGCAGAGCCTCAGAATCGTTCCCTGCGTATACAAATACCGAATGAATTTGCCTTTTCCAGAACTGCACGCTTGCTTGATTGCGCTCTAAGTCTTCGATCAATCGCAAGAACGTAGATGACGAGCAGATGAGCCTGACGCTCACAAACCGATCATTGCCCGCGCTGTTGAGATCCAACAACTCCGTGACAGTCGAAGCGGACCAGGACACCCCAAAGAAGTTCAGCATCCTGGCGATTTTCTTGCCCTCTATTGATAGAGCAGAATCGCCTAAGAGTGTCGCTTGCTGCTTCCTCATAACTGAATACTTTTCGTGGCGCCGGTGAGTCCACAGAGCTCGCTAATTGCCGTACGGGCCAGCGCCTCCATTAAACTATGATGCGAGCGAGGCCGCATTATCCACCTGCGAACTTTTCGAATGAGCCGGGTTCGGCGATGGACCGGGCTTTGATGGCCGTAGTGAGCGCAAGAAGTGCACCATGCTTGTCTTTTCACCCAACGTTACTCCGCAGGTGGCTATTGGCCGGGCGGGATTTCCCTGTACTACAGTCATTGGCCCGACGGACGACGAAACAACGCTCCCCGCAGTGACTACCGCCCCACGGCCGATTGTTACGTTCGGAAGAATGATCGCACCAGGGCCTATGAACACATCATCCTCGATCGTGATTCCTTCCGGCCCACGAAAATGAGCAATCAACATTGCTCGGATGCTAATTATTACGTTGTTCCCTATAGAAATCAGCTCCGGATGCGATGTATCCAACAGCACTTGATACCCTATCCAGGTATTTTGACCGACCTTTACACCACGCCACCGGTGAAGTCGTACTCTTAGCGTTTTCGCGCCCGGCGCGTGAAACGCAATAAGTTGCAGAACACGGCGTTTAGCTTGCCTGATCTTGGAAATTATTAGCCTCTTCAATTAACGCAGATTACTCGCGGAATTGCTGATGCATTTAAAGAGAGAATTCTATTACAGCAAACGGTCAACGGTCGGGATTAATTCAGGCCGATTTATCTCAGCCGACGTTTTCTCGAAAACACCGCTCCCTTCACAGACAAGACATATAGCGGCGTGCAAAGGGTAAGCTTGCGCAACATCCCAAACAAACACGTCCTCGCTTCGGCGGGTCAATCCGGATTTTTGCAAGAACTCATAACAAGGCTTATTTTTGGCCGTCTGATTGTACTTCGCAAAGACGTCCCGAACCCCGACCGAACGTGCCCAACGGATGGCCATATGTAGCATTGCCTCCTCAATTTTGCGCCCCATTACCCTGCAACTAAGGACAAAATCGGTAATCCTGGCCTGCGAGCCATCAACCTCAATACTGAGAAGTCCGGTCAACCCGGAATCGCCAAACTTATCTGAAACACGAAACGTCCAAACCCGGTGGCCCCTTTGCCTCGCCCAATCCTGAAAATCTGCCTCGCACATCCTGCGGGTGGAAAGGTTCATCTGGTTTGTCTTGTTCAGCAACTGCGCCGCCCTAAGAAGGTTGCCCTGGTTAAGTTCCTCAACTGTGACTGTGGTCTTGAGGGTTGCGAGCCATCCGTCTAAATCGCTCACACTCATTTTCGATTGCTTTCGCACCCGATCTACCGCCACCATCCGGACACGTCGCCGATCTTCCTCCGTTAGGGAGGGCCGGTCGAAATAATCCAGCGAAAGTAGGGCTTCAGGATAAAGTCGTTTGTCTGATGGCCAGTCGGGTACGCAAAGCTGAGGCAGCGCTTCTCGCACACGCGCTCTTTCCACAGGGTTATCGTCAATGAAGACGACAGAATCGAGACCAAGATTCAGTTCGGCCACCAAATCAATCATGTTTTCGACCTTGTCTTTCCAATTAATTCGCCACCCGGCGAAGTCATCCAATTTGAGGACCATTTCCGGGTGCTTCGCAATTGCTTCCATTGCGACTGCCTCTTCGTTTTTACTGACGATGGCAAGCAGAATTCCTCGTCTGGTGAGCGCCTTCAACTCCCGCTGAAAATCGACCAATGCTTCTCCAGCAGGATCGTGTCCTCCTAAAATGAGGCCTTGCCAACCTGTTTCGCCGACAATGCCGCCCCACAGCGTTTCATCAAGGTCCAGAATCACCACCTTCTTAGCCTGCCCGTTAAGACCTCGAAGAGCAGCTTTGAGGTCCCGAGCGGCCGCCTTGAACACTTCATTGGAAAATGGTATTTTGCCCAAGTACCAGAGCCTTTCGTTAAACGCTGTTGGACCTCCGAGCTGGACCCATTTCTCCGCCCAAAGTGCATGCGCGGTTGGTATATTCTCGAGGCTTTCGATCAATCTCATGTTTATCCGCATCAAAGCTCTGGCGACTCCCATACTGGAAGAAAGGTCCAAAAGCCCGTGCGTCTGGTGAAATGCAGAAATAACCCAGGTTGGAACGAAAATAGCCGCCGTGCGCCGACTTGCGCGATGCAGAGCGGCAATAAATGCATCTACCTGCTCGTTTAGATCGTTCTCGCTTACAGAGCAACAGTCAAGCATCCTCCGAAATGCTTCGAGGACGCCTTCGGGCCGGGTCCACGCGACCACAAAATCCGGCCGTTCGCTCCAAATAGGCGCAGCGTCGTCAAGCAACGTCTGAGACACTTGTCCATAGCACACGCTAACTGACTCGATCGCTGGCGCATTCGGCTCCTTCTTCAGGTAAGAAGAGAGATTTTCAATATTGAAATCGGATATAAGAAGGCCTTTCATTTTATTGGCAATTTACTCGAGAGCTGCACCTGAACCTCTCTTCCGAACATTCGGCTACAATTCTACAGGGGAAATCTCGTTCAGACGCCGGAACAAAAAATCGGCGAACTTCCCCACATCTTCAAGCGCATCATCGTCTTCCGAAGGTGTGTCCGTCAGCGAGAGGGCGATCCCATATTTGCGTGCGCACTTCTCTTCGACTAATGCAACGAAATTTACAACCCCCAGCGAGTCCAAGCCTCCGTCCCCTCCAACCAAGGCTGCGTCCGGCGATTTCTGAATCCGGGCCTCGTTTGGCAATTGCTCATTTACCTCGTCGAGACTTTGATAAATGATGTCTAATAACTCCTCTTTTTTGGCTTTCATACAAGAGATGGTCGAAACCGAGGTTAAAGGCATATATTTTCCTGGCAAAGCCGCGGTTTGAGCGCCGCCGCCGCCGGATGAGTTCGATCCAGCGATACTGTTTATTATAACTGTCGACAATCCCGGCTGTGCGATTCGTTGAACGTCATCCACAATAACCCGGCGCTCAGGCAAAAGGGTTGCGCGACTATAGAGTCGAGTGTTTTCCTGATGAAAGCCGCCTTCTTGTGCGCTGGCGTGATGAGGACATATTTCGTGCTACAGCCAAAGGCTTTCGCTTCGTAAAGCGTTACAAGGTTACAAGAGTTACAATGGAGAAGAGCAGTAGATAGAAGTGGGAGTCTAATCAGCGACATCCGCGTAATCCGCGATTTGTTTCTTCATCTGTTTGCTTGCGCTCGCTCGCCCCCGGGTCGGATAAATTTGAGCGAAGATTTCATCCATGATTCGGGCTGTTAAAAGAATTTCACGGTATGGAATTGGAAGCGCCGTGTTCAGCCGAATGCAATTGTAAAAGCGTTCGATTAGCTCCTTCATTCCGAAGTCTTGATAAAGCCGCTGACGGATGAAATTGGTGATGTTCAGCCTCAGATTCCTAACGTATTCTCGTGCGTTCTTCCACGGTGGAATAAAATAGGTCAGATAGCTCTTATACGACGCCCCTGCGCTCTTGATCAGAGTACCGGTCAGAATGTCCACCATTAGCGAGTTATGCGGGCCGTAAATTCGGAGCCGGTTCAAGGCCGGTTTGAACTGAGTAGAAAAGCAAAACAGTGCTGTGGTCCCGTATTTGTCCCGGAGGAACACTCTCAATTCGTCCATCAAATCGGATCCGCCACGGTCGCTGACCTGCGAACTTCGATGTGCCGTGGCGACAATCAGCCGAACATCGTCATCAAGGAATTCAGCCAGTTTGGCAATTCCGTGGCTGATAATGTTGTGGAATAATTGTCCCGGTAACTCATGTAACCAATGAGCGCGGCTGCCGAGGAAGGCCCCGGCATACATTGATCCTCCCAAATCGTAGGACCAGTAGCTTTCCAGATGAATCGGCCTGCCGCCAAGATAGCCCTCCGATATGAGCCGGCGCATTTCAAGCATTTCGAGCGTGAATTGATAATTATGGCCGACTGTTACTTTCAAGCCGCGATGTTCAGCGAGTTGGATCAGCGCTTCGGCCTCGCCGGCAGTGATGGTGAAGGGCTTCTCCAGATAAACATGTGCGCCAGACTCAAGACACTGTTTGGCAAGCGCAAAATGGCTCTGTGGCGGAGTTGTTATATGAATAACATCTGGAGAGGCAGCGTCTAGCATTTCTCTCAAATCGGCAAAGCAGGCAGACACACCAAAGCGTTCTCCCAATTGCTTCGCCATGACCAATTCCCGATCACAAAGAGCGACAATTTCACAATCAGCAATCCGATGGATGGCTTGCACATGTTGGTCGGCAACCTTGCCGCAGCCGATTACCGCTATATGGAGCATAGCTTTCAAAAGTCAGAGATTAGACGACTGGGTCAGACGATTTCAAAATGAAAGAGGTCGCCGCGTTTATCAGGGTCCCTAGCGTCGCTCCAACCTCACGGCATTTTTCGGTTAAGATCCTGTGACGAGATACACACCTTGAGGAAAGCGGAATTTGATCCGTAAGGGATTCATCTCTTCCGCTGGAAATCTCCTACTCGCCTCGAAAGTTTCCAGCGCAAGTGCGTACGCCTTCTGATATGCG